>CAYPKL010000484.1:0-14291 GCA_964411285.1 uncultured Rikenellaceae bacterium | reverse complement strand
AAAATATTATTGTTATTAGCTACCTCATGGACTTTCCTTAATACATCAGACAGGATCCCCAGGGCAAATATGTTGGACAGGATAGCATTTATGGTGTTATGATTTAAAATGTTCTCATCGTAAAGGTCAATTGCTTCCTTTACCAAATTATCAAAGCCTCCGGCAATTGCTTTTTTAAGCTGCAGCGAGGGTTCACCCACAGCCCATCTTGGAGGATCTTTGCTGATAGCTCTGACTTTGTCATTGGGTGCGTTAATTTTCCCGTTAACAAGAGATTTTATATAGCCGGGAACACCTCTGCTCTTGTTAAAAAACATTTCGTCAGTCAATCCATAGTCAGAAAAATATTTAAGTCCCTCCCTTCCAAGCTCAATCATTTTTTTCTCAAATATTGATTTTGTTGATTTAAGCTTTTTTATGTATTCAAAAAGAAACTCTTTATTCTCAATATTGGAAATCTCGTCAGCAGAAAGAATTTTGAATTTTTCCCTGAACAGTTCTTCAGAGAGTTTTATTATTCCTTCTTTAATATTCCAGTTTCGCTCTTCATCCAGATTTGACAGAATATAACTGACCAACCAATTGCTAAGCTGTGGATCGGAAGCTGAAGAGATAATCATTTCATCTACAGCAGATGATAAGATCAGACTATGATCAAGTTCCATGTTAAATCCGGAATTAAGCCCCGATTCTCTGGCAAATGCACGGATGATTTTCTGAAAAAATGAATCAATGGTACATACTGAGAACCTTGAAAAATCATGAAGTATTGAAAACAGAATATCCTTTGCTTCTGTTCGCAAATTATCTTCAGTTTTACCAGTCTTAGCGATCAGGTCCTGAAGGTAATCTGATTTGCTTCCGGATGCCAGCCGGTAAAGCTGGTCAAGTATCCTGCCTTTCATCTCAGCAGTAGCTTTATTGGTAAAAGTAACAGCCAGAATCCTGCGGTATTGAGATTTAGACCTGAAAAGTCTGGCAAGGTAGCTACCGGCCAGCTTGAAAGTTTTACCCGATCCTGCTGAGGCACTGTATATTGTTAATGTACCGGCTCCCATAACCCGATAAAGTTACCAATTAAATGCCTTTTAATTACCTTTGCTTCGTGAAAAAGAAGGTAGTAATAGGATTATCAGGAGGTGTTGATTCCAGTGTTGCTGCATGGATCCTTAAGGAACAGGGCTATGAGGTTATTGCCCTGTTTATGCGAAACTGGAAGGAGACTACCGGGCTCCTTCAAAGTAATTGTCACTGGGAAGATGATCTTATGTTTGCTGAAATGGTGGCAAAAAAGCTGAGTATCCCTTTTCACTTTGTCGATCTGAGCGAATCATACAGGAAAAGGGTGGTTGATTATATGTTCTCAGAATATGAAAAAGGGCGGACACCTAATCCGGATATTCTTTGCAACAGGGAAATTAAGTTTGACTCTTTTGCTGAAGCGGCCTGGAAGCTCGGAGGCGATTACATTGCAACCGGGCATTATTGCAGGAAAGAATCATTCAGATCTGGTAACAAATATGTTTACAGACTGTTAGCCGGAAAAGATAAAAATAAGGATCAAAGTTACTTTCTGTGTCAGGTAAGTCAGGAACAGCTGGAAAAAGCAATCTTTCCAATTGGTGAGCTTACCAAACCAGAAGTTCGCAAAATTGCTGATAATTTAAGTCTTGCAACTGCCCAAAGAAAAGATTCTCAGGGAATATGCTTCGTTGGCAAAGTACATCTGCCAACTTTTCTCCAGCAAAAATTAAAATCAAAGGATGGTCCTGTTGTTGAAATAGGAAATGGATTCGTTAAAGAACAGATTCAGGGTATTCCTGATAAGAATCTTATTGATAAAGAATTAGCTCTGTCCTCTGAACCTGCATATTTTAATATTAACGATGGCAAGATCAAAGGCACCCATAATGGTGCTCATTTCTTTACTATCGGTCAAAGGAAGGGACTCAATATAGGAGGTTGTAAAGAGCCTCTTTTTGTAATAGGCACTGATGTTGAAAATAATATTGTTTATGTTGGTGAAGGGCAATTCCATCACGGACTCTATAGAAAGGGTCTGATGATTAAAAACAACGAAATCCATTGGATCAGGAGGGATCTGGAATTGAAGGACAATGATTCACAGGAATTTGATGTAAGGATAAGATACAGGCAGCCTTTGCAAAAAGCCAGGTTATTTAAAAGAAACGGAGATATTTATATTATATTCAACAAATTACAAAGGGGCATCACACCCGGGCAATTTGCAGCATGGTATACCGGCGAGGAACTCATTGGTTCAGGAGTGATTAATGATTAGGCAAGGTAGAAGAAAGGAAAAAGGAAAAAGGAAAAAGGAAAAAGGAGAAAGGGGGTCGAGCGTAAAGAATTTGCCCTGGGGGCAAATTTAGCGAAGGAGCCTGCCTGCAGTGAAGGATGGTGGATGTAAAAAATAACATTATGAAGAAAATTTGTATAGTAAGCGGGGGGTCAAGCGGTCTTGGTTTAGAGATTGCCGGATTTCTGTTAAAAGGAGGTAAAAGCGTTTTAATTCTGGGCAGAGACGGTGAAAGACTGAAAAAAGCAATAAACAAGCTGAATAATTTGAAAGGTAAAAATATTGCAGACTCATATATCTGTAATATCGGGAATGAGACTGACATAATTAATCTGACCAAATACCTGAAAGTCAATAACCTGATCCCCGAATATCTTTTCAATAATGCCGGGAGAGGCCTGATATTGAAAGCTGATATAACTTCCTCCCAGATGATTGATGCCGTTTTTGAATCCAATCTGAAAGGAATGATTTTGCTTACAAGCGCCATTCTTAAATTAACACCACAGGATGAGGAGCTTACGATCGTTAATATTATGTCAACCTCGGCACTGCTTGGCCGGTCGGGAGAGACGATTTATTGCGCGGCAAAGTTTGGAGCAAGGGGTTATACTGAAGCTTTGAGAACTGAACTGAAAGGAACAAAACGGAATATAATTGCTGTTTACCCCGGAGGAATGAAAACAGGATTCTGGGAAATTACAGATAAAAACAAAGATGTCTCTGGTTTTATGGAACCAGAGGAGGTTGCAGAAAAAATAGTTGATGCCGTAATAGTCACTGACAGGCTTGCTGTTACAGATTTAACAATAAACAGGAAGTAGAGGAGCAACGGAACTATCTAAGACAACCTGTTTTTATAATCATCGTACCCGAATTCTTTGATCAGCCTGAATTTGTTGTCTTTGCTCCAAATTCCGATTGAAGGATGCTGCACCCCATTGAAGGTTGATGTCTTCACCATGGTGTAGTGAATCATATCCCAAAAGATAATTCTGTCGCCTGGTACAAGTTCTTTCTCAAAAGACCACTCCCCCATTACATCGCCTGAAAGGCAGGAGTTGCCACCCAAATGGTAGGTTGGTTTGCCAGGAACGGGATCGCTGGCACCTATTATTTTTGGTTTGTATGGCATTTCAAGACAATCCGGCATATGAGCTGTAAATGAAACATTCAGAATAGCAGTTTTAATTCCTTGATTTTCAACGATATCCTCAATAGTTGCAACCAGTTCTCCGGTTTCCCATGCAAAAGCACTTCCCGGTTCGAGAATAATATCCAGTCCCGATTTATTTTTGAATTGTTTCAGTATTTTAATCAGGTGTTCCACCTCGTAGTTCTTTCCTGTCATCAGGTGGCCTCCGCCCATATTGATCCATTTAAGTTTTGGAAAAAACCTGCTGAATTTTGCCTCGACCACCCGGAGGACTTTTTCAAGAGCGTTGGAATCAGATTCAAAAAGAACATGAAAATGGAGTCCTTCTACCATCTCAGGAAGTCCTGACTTTAACAGGTCTTCTGAAGTTATTCCAAGTCTTGATCCCGGAGAACAGGGGTTATAAATCCCCTGACTTATCTCAGAAAACTCAGGGTTTATTCTTAAGCCCGGAGAAACTTTCCCTTTATATTCCGATAATAATTCTGAATACTTTGCAAACTGGGCAAGGGAGTTAAAGGTGATATGGGAACTGTAATTAAGAATAGATCTGAATTCGCAGCTGTTATAAACAGGTGAATATGTGTGTGAAGGCATACCAATCTCTTCAAAGCAAAGACGGGCTTCGTGCAATGAGCTTGCGGCTGCTCCTCTGACATATTCTTTCAGGACAGGAAAAACGCCCCACATGGCAAAGCCCTTAAAAGCAAGAATGATCTCAGCACCTGATTCTTCTGACACATGTTTTATAAGTGATAGATTTTTGCGGAACCTTTCTTCGTCAATTACGAAACAGGGGGATGGTAATATGTTATAATCTGAAATCAACGTATTTAATCAGTAATGGTTAAAAAAGGCACAGTTGCAAAAAAGGCATAAAGGCGCAGAGGCATAAAGGCACAGAGGCGTAATGTCATTATAATTCAAGATCCACGTCATGAAGTTCAACCCATGGGAGACCAAGCAGATTAAGCTGTTCCATGAAAGGATCAGGGTTGAATTCCTCGACATTGAATACGCCGGGCTTTTTCCAGATTCCTTTAAGATACATCATCGTTCCGATTGCGGCGGGAACTCCGGTTGTATAACTCACTCCCTGCGCTCCGGTCTCCAAATAGGCAGCTTCATGGCTGCAATTATTATAGATATAATATGTTTTCTCCCGGCCATTCTTAATACCTCTGATCCTGCATCCGATCGATGTCTGGCCCTTATAATTTTCACCAAGTTCGCCAGGATCAGGAAGAACCGCTTTAAGAAACTGAATTGGAATTATTTCCCTTCCATCAAACATAACAGGTTCAATACCAGCCATTCCAATATTTTGTATAACGCGAAGGTGTGTAAGATACTCCTTTCCAAAAGTCATCCAGAATCTGGCCCGCTTCAATGTTGGAAAGTTTTTTACTAATGACTCAAGTTCCTCATGATAAATCAGATACGATTCTTTTAGTCCGATATCCGGGTAGTTTAATGGTTGATGAATTTCATGCGGCTTTGTATATATCCACTTGCCGTTCTCCCAGTACCTGCCTTTCTGGGTAACCTCCCGGATATTGATCTCAGGGTTGAAGTTGGTTGCAAACGGTTTGCCATGATCTCCGGCATTGCAGTCGACAATATCAAGAAAGTGGATTTCATCAAAGTGGTGTATGGCTGCATAAGATGTAAAAACCGATGTGACACCAGGATCAAATCCGCAACCCAGTATTGCAGTCAAACCAGCTTTTTCAAATTTTTCCCTGTATGCCCATTGCCAGCTATATTCATATTTTGCTTCTTCCAGTGGCTCATAATTGGCGGTATCGAGGTATGAGACACCTTCGGCCAGACATGCTTCCATTATATGAAGATCCTGATAAGGAAGTGCAACATTCACTACAATTTCAGGGTTGAAAGACCTGATCAGTTTTCTAAGTTCAGGAACCTTATCCGCATCTATCTGTGCCGTGCGTATACGACTGCTGCCGGTTCTTGATGCAATTGCATCACATTTTGATTTTGTCCGGCTTGCAAGCAGGATTTCCGTAAATACTTCAGGCATCGAAGCCATTTTATGTATAACAACGGAGCTTACTCCACCTGCACCAATAACTAATACTTTTCCCATAAATACTACTATTTTGCAAAAGTCAGCTTCAAAGATATAATTTTATAATGAGCCTCCGGCAAACTTAATGCTGCCAAAAGTTCTGAATAATCCAGATCTTCTGAAATTCTTTACAAAATTAATTCTGCTTATATTTACTTCCGATTTCTGAAATCATATGAAACTGATCAACCCTTTAGTCATAATAAGGATATTAAGTACGATTCTACTTATTGAGGCAATATCATTTTTGATTTGTCTGCCTGTCGCATATATTTATAATGAATCGCTATCACCTTTTTTATGGTCATCAGCCATTACTGCCCTGATTTCGGTCTTATTCTATATAATCGCAGGGGATGCCGGCACAACTAAGTTCAGCCACAGGGATGGTTACCTCTCAGTGACACTTGGTTGGACCATTTTTTCAATAATCGGGGCGCTTCCATATATTTTGAGCGGGACTATACCTTCTTTTATAGATGCATTTTTTGAATCGACTTCAGGATTTTCGACAACAGGTTCATCTATCTTTAAAGATGTGGAGATATTACCCTTCTCCATTCTCTTCTGGCGTAGTCTGACACACTGGATCGGAGGCTTAGGGATCGTCGTTCTTGTAGTAATAGTTCTGCCCTCACTAAAAGTTACCGGATATCAGCTTTTCAGCCTTGAATCATCATTAAGTGAAAAGATACATCCAAAGACAAAAGCCATAGGATACAGGATAATGTTTATCTATTTAGCCCTTACTTTTCTGGAAGTGGCTTTCCTTGTTGCAGGTGATATGAATGTTTTCGATAGTATCTGTCACTCTTTCGGTACCGTAGCGACGGGAGGATTCTCAACAAAGAATACAAGTCTGATGATGTATTCCAATTATAGTCAATATGTTGTAATGGTTTTTATGTTTCTGGCAGGCATCAGCCAGGTTGTATATTACTATCTTGTGAAGCTAAACTTCAGAAAGGTAAAGAATAACGAAGAATTGTGGTTCTATATAGCAGCTATTGTGGTTGCAGGGGCTTTCGCTTCATACATTCTGCTTGCAAACACTGACAAGCCACCGGAAGAGGCTTTCAGGGAAGGATATTTTCAGATAATATCTATTATGACCTGCACGGGTTTTGCATCATCAGATTTCACCCTATGGCCGGCAGCAGGCTTAATGTTGTTGTTAATGCTGATGTTTTCAGGAGGAAGCACAGGCTCGACAAGCGGTGGAATAAAAATGGCCCGTCACCTTATAGTTATTAAAAATATCAGAAATGTTTTTATCCGGTTAATTCACCCTAATATGGTGACTTCCATAAAATTAAATGGGAAGATAATAAACGAAAACACAAATATTTCGATTATTTCATTTATTGTTCTTTATTTTTTCCTTTTTATAACAGGATCTGTAATTGTTGCTGCAACGGGTGTTGATTCTGTATCAGCTGTATCATCAGTTGCTACATGCATGGCAGGAATCGGACCAGGACTCGGTGCTATTGGTCCAATGAGCAATTTTTCAGGTTTTCCCGAAATTACCAAACTTGTACTAAGTTGCCTGATGATTATCGGCAGGCTCGAAATTATAACAGTGTTTGTCCTGTTCTCAAAGTCGTTCTGGAGGCTTTAGATCAGGAACGTCCTGACATTTTCAAGGTTCTCCGGGGTTCCTACATTAAACCAATAGCCATCATTGTGCCTGTAAGTAAAAATAGTATGGGAGGCAGCTAATTGAAGGTACAGGGAAACTACGGTATAAATGCCATTTTTCATGTATTTAAAGATCTGCGGATCAATAATCTGAATAGATGAAAAGCCAATTTGCGATAGTTCTGTATCATCGGTCGGGGTCAGGATTTTCTCTCCTGTTGCATTATTACACCATCCTTTGAGTACTCCTTCATGATCAACAAGAAGGAATCTGTTTCCCGGGCGGTTTCTTACAGCAAGAGTTGCCAGGCCGCTGCACTTTAAATGGTAACGGTAAAGAGATGAAAGATCAAGATCAGAAACAATATCAGCATTGAAGACCAGGAAAGGATTGTTATCAAAAAAACTTCTTGCCTTGTACAATCCTCCTCCATTTTCAAGAAGCATCTCCCGCTCATCAGAAACCGTAATTTTAAATCCCTGCCTGTTAAGCCGCCGGATCTCCTCTTCCACCATGTCGGCCATGTAATGGACATTTACTATAATATCATCAAATCCATAACGGGTACAGTTTTCAACAGCAATCTGAAGAAGGTTTTTTCCGTTTATATCAACAAGAACCTTGGGAATTGATTCTGTAATTTTACCAAGCCTGGTCCCCTTCCCGGCTGCCATAATCATTGCTTTCATCAGAAGGTTTTTATTTTCTGTTTCCGATCAGGTTGATAAAGAGCCGGGATTCAGGAACAACTTTAACTGTAGAGTATAATTCAGGAAGATTTATATGATTGACAGCCAGAGAAATGACCTGGAGCAACAATTTGACTCCCGGTACGATGCTTTCAGTAAAAGTTGGTTTTTGTTCATATAATCCTCTGAAGCCAAAAGCGCCAAGTGCCTGCATTATTCTTATCATACTGAATCCGCTGTAGTGTCCCCTGAATCTGTGTTTGTCCTCTTTAGACTTGTTGCAGAACCCATCGATATAATAATTTAGCAAAATCTCCCGGTTATTTTCCGGCATCATAATTTTAGCATCGTAAAGCAAAGACGCCACATCATACTGGGGAGCACCTTTTCTACCGCCCTGGTAATCGATGAACCATGGTTCTTTATCAAGCACCATCACATTAGCGGTCTGGAAGTCCCTGTAAAGAAAATAATCCTGTCCTGTTTCAAGAAGGTAATCGGCAAGTGAATTAAAATCATGTTCCAGTCGTCGCTCATTAAATGGAACTGCAAGAAGTTTCAGGAACATGTACTTAAAGTAATTCATGTCCCACATCATCGACTGCCTGTCGAAACTTTTGTGCGGATAGCAGAGCTCCAGGTCCAGGCCTTCAATTCCCCTGGTCTGAAAAAGGATTAGCTTATCGAGGATCTTTCGATAAAGATTCATTGTCTCTTCATCAAAAAATGAACCGGGCAATCTTTTATGAATCCAGGTATAGAGGTTATCATCACCAAGATCCTGTTGAAAATATACATATTTTCCCGGAAGATATCCATATATTTCAGGTACCGGAAGAGCCTCTGATCTGAAATGTCTGGAAAATCCAACAAATGCCTCATTTTCCTCAAGATTGGCATTATACGTTCCAATTAAGCTTCTGTTCTGCAGATAAATCCTGTAGTACCTTCTGTCTGATCCTGATCTTGGCAGCGGCATTACATCTCCTATATCATTACCAAACAGTTCCTTATAACCTGCCGTGATTATTTTTATTATATCGATATCTTCCATCATTATTATTTATTTATTATCTCCGAAATATCTCCCTTTCTCCCTTTCTCATTTTCTCATTTTCTCCCCGCTTTCCAGCAGATTACAATCTTACCATTATTTTTTTCCGGTAAAGGATCAGTGCAACTGACCAGATCAACAACATCTGAAGTATGGCGAACAATAAGCTGCCTGCCATATTACCTGCTACAGGTACGCATAGTTTTTCATAGATCCATGTGTACAGGGGTATTTTTCCTGTTTCAGATGTAATCTTAATGAACAGCATCATTCTTGTCCATATTCCTGCCAGGAAATATGAAAAAAGCGCATTTATGCCAAAGACCGTAAAAAAGAAGCCCCATTTCTGAAATTTCATAACATCAGCCAGCCAATAAACAACTGCCAGGATTATCATTGCTATTCCGGCAGTATAAAGAACATAAGAGCTTGTCCAGAGAGGTTTATTTATAGGAAAAAATTTATTCCACAGGAGTCCGAGTCCAATCAATGCCGCCCCAATGATGGCAACTTTAAGTACAGTCGTACTTGCAGATTTCCCTTTACCCAATATTCCACCGGTATAATAACCTATTAAAACAGTACATATTGAAGGAATGGTACTTAACAGGCCTTCAGGCTCAAAGGGTATTCCAAAACCTTTATAAAGATGGTTTTTCCCCAGCAGGGCTTCATCGATTTTTAGTACCAGATTACCTTCAAGACTATAAGGATCGGCACCTCCCAGAAAATACATCAATCCCCAGTAAAGTAATAAAAGAGACGCTGCCACCACCCAAAGGTAATTCCTGTTGATTGCCATACATATTAATGCTCCGAAACCATAAGCGAGAGCAATTCTTTGAAGAACCCCCAATATCCGGAGTGAAGAATAGTCTCTGGAAAAATACGGGAAAACCGTTAAAAACAATCCAAGAGCAAAAATAGTGACTGTACGTCTGAATATCCTTATAAGTGCACTGCCGGTAAGCTCATGACCATATTTTTTAAATGAATACCACATTGAGACTCCGACAATAAATAAAAAAAACGGGTAAACCAGGTCAGTTGGAGTACAACCATTCCATTCTGCATGACGCAGCGGGGGGTAAACATAGCTCCAGCTTCCAGGAGTGTTTACAATGATCATAAAAGCCACAGTCATTCCTCTGAAAATATCAAGGGAAAGCAATCTTCCATTTTTTGCCATGATGCAGAAATAAGAAAATAGATGTAGTAAAAATAATAATTTGTGCCAATTTAATCATTTACAAGGTGTCGTTTTGATCTGCCAATAAAAATTAAATAGTAACAGTAGTCGAAATAATTAATAATAAACTGCAGAAAATCCTCTTTGATCAGCGGAAAAATAATTTGTACATTTGGTCACATTTAACTGTGAATTAGTGTTGATCCCAGAAAAATTTAATGACATGTATAGAAAAAAAATCTTTATAAGATCTCTGTTTTTGATTGTTCTAATGACCTGTATTTCTCCATCCTTTTCTCAGCAAACTGATCCTCCTTTTCTTAAATTTCTGAATCATCCATGGGTTGATTCAGTTATGAATACTCTTACTCCCGATCAGCGGATAGCCCAGTGTGTATGGATTGCAGGATATTCAAACCGCGATGTTTCCCATGAGGTTGAAATAAGTGACCTAATAAGAAAGTACGGGGTTGGCGGTATCGTTTTTTTCCAGGGAACTCCTGAAAAGCAGGCTGAACTTACCAACTATTACCAGAAGATTTCAAAAGTGCCTTTACTTATTTCCATGGATGCTGAATGGGGACTTGGAATGAGACTGCAAAACATCGAAAAATTTCCATATCAGATGACTCTTGGCGCTATAAAGAATGACTCTCTTATTTACCGGATGGGAGAAGCTGTTGCCGGGCAAATGAAAAGACTTGGAGTTCATGTCAATCTTGCTCCGGTTGCAGATATTAATAACAACCCGATGAATCCGGTAATAAACTACAGATCGTTCGGTGAAAGAAGGGAAAATGTAACCTCCAAGTCATTAATGTACATGAAAGGGATGCAGAATAATGGTGTGCTTGCCTGTATAAAACACTTTCCCGGTCATGGTGATACTAAAACGGACTCACATCTCGACCTGCCGGTAATAACTCATCAAAGGGCAAGACTTGACAGTGTTGAACTTTTTCCCTTTCTCAATCTTATTAATGAAGGGGCAGGAAGTATAATGACAGCACATTTAAGTCTGCCTTCTCTTGATCCAAATTCAACACTTCCTTCTACCCTTTCACCCCTGATAATTAATGAAATATTAAAAAACCAGATGGGCTTTAAAGGGCTGGTAATAACAGATGCCATGAATATGAAAGGTGTTACGAAATACTTCGAACCAGGTATGGCAGATGGCAGGGCTCTGGCCGCAGGTAATGATGTGATTGAATTTGTTACTGATGTTGAAGCTGCAATTAACGAGACCAAAAGACTGATTGAGTCAAAACAAATCCTCAAAGCTGAAATTGACACAAAATGCCGGAAAATCCTTGCGGTCAAGTATTGGGCAGGTCTGAATGAGCTCCGGTCAGTAAATAAAGAAAATATCACCGGTGATATTTCTTCCCCTGCGACCAAAGCACTGATCAATGACTTATATGCCAGCGCTTTAACAATTCTTGAAAATAATGAGAATCTTGTACCTCTAAGAGATATAGGAAATCTGAAAATTGCCACAATAGCGATAAACAGAGACAAAATTTCCATTTTCCAGAAAAGGCTTCTGAGTTATCATCCCGCTGATATTTTCACTATTGATCCCGCCAATGCAAAGGAATCGGCAGAATTGATCAGCAAACTTTCTGATTATGATCTTGTGATAGCCGGTATTTTTAATACTGATCAAAGACCGAATAATAATTTCGGGATAAAGCCTGAGCTGAACTCTTTTCTTAAAAAGCTTTTGTCGGTGAAGAAGACAATTGTTACCTACTTCGGAAATCCATATGGTCTGGATAAACTGGAAGAATTGCAGGAAGCCGACGGACTTCTTCTTGCCTACCAGGAAAATGAGTATACAGAAGATCTGTCGGCTCAGTTAATTTATGGAGCGATCGGGGGTAAAGGAGTACTTCCTGTAACAATAAACAGCAGGTGGCCTTCAGGGTTTGGAATAATAACTCCTGGTAACCTGAGGGTCAGGTACGGATTGCCTGAGAATGCAGGAGTGTCATCTACCCTTCTTAACAGGATGATTGATTCTATAGCACAATCGGGATTGAATGTTAAAGCATACCCCGGATGTGAAGTAATGGTTGCAAGAAAAGGCATAGTAGTATTCCATAAAACCTATGGGTATCATACTTACGAAAACAGAATTCCTGTAGCGGAGGATGATCTTTTTGATCTGGCTTCGGTTACCAAAATTTCTTCCACCCTTGCCGGTTTGCTTTTACTCGATTCGCAGGGTAAGTTTTCTCCGGATAATAAACTGGGAGATTACCTGCCATACTTCAGGAAATCAGATAAAGGAGAGTTGTCTATGAAGGATCTTTTGGCACATCAGGCAGGACTGACACCATTTTTGCTCTTCTGGAAGGAGACGATGAAAACAGATTCTACCTACAAGAAGAGACTTATCAGTCATGAATTTTCCGCAAAATATCCCCTGAAAGTAGCCAACAACCTGTACATAAGTAAAAACTACAGAAAGAAAATGTTCTCAGAGATTAAAAAGAGTCCACTTGGTGAAAAAAAATATGTTTATTCCGATCTTACATTTATTATTTCTCCGGGAATAATAGAACAGCTGACCGGAGAAAAATGGTATGATTATGTAACAAATAATATTTATCACAAGATAGGTGCTTTTGATATCGGTTTTAATCCGTACAAAAAATACCCCTTGGAAAGGATAATTCCTACCGAATACGACTCCCTTTTCAGGAAACAGCAATTAGTAGGCAGTGTGCATGATGAAGCTGCCTCTTTACAAGGCGGCATTTCCGGACACGCCGGACTGTTTGCAACAGCCAACGATCTGATGAAATTGATGGAATTATACAGGAGAATGGGCAATTACGGAGGAGAGCAACTTATTTCAGAAGATGTGATAGAAAGATACTCCAGCGTTCAGTTCCCTGAAAATAATAACAGAAGAGGCCTTGGTTTTGATAAGCCATACCTTAATAATTCTGAGCTGAAGCAGGAAGATACTTACCCAACAAAAGGTGTCTCTTCTCAAAGTTTCGGGCATTCAGGATATACCGGTCCTTTTGTATGGATTGATCCGGTTTATGAAATAAGCTATGTTTTTCTGGCTAACCGTGTCTATCCCACGAGGAATAATAACCGTTTATCGGAAAACAATATAAGGACAAATATCCTCCAGGCTGTTTATGACTCGATGACGACACACGACACACCACAAACGACTAACGACTCAAGGTAAAGTGTAAGGCGTGTCAGCTGTCAGGTATCTTACTTTTTAAAATCAAACAGCTCGGTGGTTGCCATTATTTTATCATTTTTGTCATACGATTCGGTTTTGACCATTCCTATTCCCCTGGTATACCACTGGACGGTTCTGGATTTGACGTTCATACCCATAACTGTTGAGCTGACGTCGCTTGAAAACCTGAGGCATTTAAAGGTCCCTGCAGTTACGGTAAGGTCCTCAATGGCTTCAACTTTCCTGTTGGTGACATCGGCAGCCATTTTCATATTAATAAATCCCATTTTGAGCGACATAGAGGTAGAAGCATCAGGAAGGCTTGTTCCCGGTTGTGCATTTACAGGTATTTCCATGCTGTTTCCGGTAATCTCTATCTCGGCTGGGATTTCCCCATTCTGCTGAAATCCGGCTTTGTTAACGAAACTACTCATATCCATATAAAGCACATCACCTTTCTGATGAATAGTTATTTCGTCATTATAAACAATAGCTTCCTTAGCGTCAAGCGATTCAACCATATAGGTAATATCGATATCTTTATTAATGACCTTCACATTTTTAATTGTATAGCGTGTCATTCCTGTTTCTTTTCCTTTCTTATCAAAAGATTTATAGGTCATAACTGAACCTTCCTTTGTAGGGAAAAAGGTTTCCTGGGTGTTTGCAGTTACCGTGAAAAAAATAAGTACTGCAACGATAATAGGCTGTTTCATAGTTTTATAGAATTAAATGGTTTTAACTTGACTAATAAAAAGGTCGAATCCGAAATTCAGGTTCCAAATTACTTATTTTTTCGGAACAATTACACTGGTTGTTCGGAACAATTTTTAATTGTAAATTAGCGAGATCCCTCGATTGGGTTTGAGATGACAGGGTATTTTAAGGGGCAGCAGAATGAAGTGAAGGGAGTGGTCCCTATTCAAATATCACAT
>CAYPKL010000483.1:0-10120 GCA_964411285.1 uncultured Rikenellaceae bacterium | reverse complement strand
TGTTAATACACCAGAAATGAAGTTTTTGAGTGACATCTTTCCCATCCCAGCTGACCTCATTTGAGACTCTTGCTCCCCTTGCAGGGATACAATTTGTGAAACTTACTGACTCAATGCCCGAAAGAGATATAAGATCGGTTCTGATACTTTCAGAAAGTGTATTTCTTATTTCTCCAGAAGAACCTGAAAGCCGTTATGAAAAAACTCCGTAACATTGTTGTCAATAATTAATTGATTATAAAAATTTTATTAACTGAATTTGCTGAAATCCACCCCTAAATCCCCCAACCTTGCTTAGCCGAAGCGGCTCCGCGAAGGCGAAGGGTGGACTTTGACCAGTCTGATACTTTTATGAACCATTTTCAAATTATCTCATTTTCAAATTTTCAAATTATTCGTATCTCAGCGCCTCAACAGGATTTCGTGTTGCGGCCCTCCAGCTTTGCCAGGTTACTGTGATCAATACAATAGCAACAACAAAAACACCTGTCAAAAAATAAATCCACCAATTCTGCCGGGTTTTAAAAGCAAAATTCTCCAGCCATCTGCTAACTACTGCAAATGACAATGGAAGCGCTACAGAATAAGCAATGATTACACTGGCCAGAAATTCTTTGTTCAGCATTGAAATTATCTCTCTGACAGTGGCCCCGTTTACACGCCTGATACCAATTTCCTTTGTCCTGTTTAGTGCAACCTGTAACACCTGTCCATATAAACCCAGACATGTTATAATAAATGCAACCAGGGTAAACAATCCTATAACCTTCCCTTGCTGTTCTTCCTTAAGATATAAAGAGTTAAAATATTCTTCCACAAAAGTATAGCTCATCTGATTTTCCGGGAATATTTCCTCCCATACTTTTTTAACCATTTCCATTTCTTCCTGTAAATCTCCTGGCAACAACTTTATATTTAAGGTTCCATAACCTTTATCGGTAAACAGTAGACATACAGGGCCTATACTGTTATGTAACGAGCTGACATTAAAGTCTTTTACAACTCCGATAATTTTATAACCTCCTTCCTGTCCATTATTAAACTTCCTGTTCTCCAGATCATTCCATCCAAATTTTTTAAATGCTGTTTCATTTATATAGCAAGACTGGTTTAAATCTCCGTCTAAAAATTCTCTGCCTTGAAGTAATTCTATCCCATAAGTTTGCAAAAATTGTTTATCAACATTAAAACAATTGAACATAACCCCATTTAATTCAGGAACTCCCATACCAATGCGCTGTACTCCCGGACTACCCAGGCTCAATGATGATGATTTAACGAAAGAAAGGTTATTAATTTGCTGTTTCAATGATGAATAGTTCCTGAAATCCCTTGGAAACTCAATCTTCAGAAGTAATTCTTTATTAAATCCCAAGTCTGCTCTTTTTACATAATATAACTGTTTTTGAATGAATATGAGGCAGATAAGCAATACAGCTGATACTGCTATCTGAAAAATTGTAAGTCCCCTCTGTCCAGTCCTTTTTCCATGTTTTAATCCTTTTTTTCTGAATAATACCTGAACATCTACACGGTTTATAATATATACAGGTGCCAATACAGAAACAAGTACCACGGAAAGAATAATAAGACTATACAATGAAACCATCTGCCAGGTAAAGATCCATTTGAAATGCAATTTTGAATTTAAAAGGGTTTCAATAACTGGAACAAGGGCTGATGCAAAATATGAAGCTGCCAGAAATGATATTATTACTGATAATGTTGTCTCGGTAACACAATAAAGTTTTAACTGCCCAGGATTCGCTCCATTTACAATTCTGACGCCAAGTCCTTTAAGAGTTTTGATTTGCCTTAAGATGGTGAAATTAGTATAATTAATTGCAGAAAGCAGCAACACCAATATAGCTATGGTTATGAAGATCACTATCAGACCTTTGCTTCCGGTTCTGTTCTCATTATTGCTGATGCCTTGTGACAAATATATATCTGTTAGCATTTGAAGAAAAATGCCATGAGTAGTTGATTTGTTCTCGGGAAATCCGGAATTGATTTTATTACTGAGGTTTTTCTTATCTGTCCCCGATTTGGTAAGTATGTATATGGAAGATGGATGATAACAAATACCGCCATTGCAATACTGTGAAAACCTGAACATTTGATTATCACTGTTAAAGAACGCATCAGCATTCAGACTTGAATTTTCAGGAAAATCCTCTATAACCGCACTGACACGAACTTCAAATAGCTTTTCAAGCTTAATAATTTCTCCAATGCAATCAATTTTTCCAAATATTTTAATTGCAGTGGATTGTGTTAATACGATTGAGTTTAAATCGGAAAATGGAGAATCTTTGTCACCGACCAGCACAGGTAAAGAAAAAATATTGAAAAAGTCATTATTTGTGGATATTAACTCTTTTATCAGAACAAAGTCTAATCCATTTACAGCTTTTGTATATTGAGGTGGATTCAGGTATTGATAGAATACTGGAGAAGAATACATTATTTCAGGAAAATGTTCCTTCATCTTTCCTGCGATTTCAAAATCCATCTTAGAATTGTTGCTTACAGTATCAACTAGTCTGTAAATTCTGTCATTGTTCAAAAAGCCGGTATCAACAGTCAACTCCTGGAAAACAAACAAAGAAATAAGAATACAAACAGTAAAACCAAATGCAAAACCAGTCAGGTTAAAGAATGAAAAGATCTTATCCTTTATAATGCTTCTGATTGAAGTAATAATGTTATAGACTATCATTCATTTTAAATTTAATGTGATTCTGACGTAACATATCCATTATCATGCCAGCAATTTAAATAGCTAATAATGTTCATGTTATTAAAAACATGAATAAGTTATAGTAAATTTATTTTACTATTTTTCGTATATTTATTTTACGTTTTATGGGATTATTAAATAAAATAGTCTAATTTTATCATCCGAAATTAATACAGGTAAATTACAGATTACAGCGGTTTTCGGGATTATTATGAATGATAAACTCTTTGAATGAATGAAGTGGAATGTCATAAAAATTCCTTTGCAAGATACTGAGGAGATCCCTCACTTCGTTCGGGATGATAGCTTCCCTTTTTGGTCACCAGGGGATGGGAGAAGAGAGCGGGCCCTGCCCGCTCTCTTCTCCCATCCCCCTATTGTCTTATTGACCTGTCATTCCGATCCGCCAACTGGTGGAGAGGAATCTCCAGGTTTACATGACAAATCATATTTTCATAGAACTAAGGTAAATCCAAAATAATGTCTTCTAATAAAGGAAATATTCTGATTGTCGATGACAATAAAAGCATCCTTACTTCGCTTGAGATACTTCTTATTCCTGAGTTTTCATCGGTCAGACCGGTTGCTAATCCTAACCAGATATTTTCAGAATTAAGGAAGAAGGACTATAACCTGGTTATTCTCGATATGAACTTCTCTGCCGGAGTAAATACCGGAAACGAAGGCTTCTACTGGCTCGGAAGAATAAAAGAACAATATCCCGATATTTCAGTAGTGATGATTACTGCCTATGGAGATGTAGATACTGCCGTAAGAGCACTTAAAGAGGGAGCTTCCGATTTTGTTCTTAAACCTTGGGATAATGAAAAACTTCTGGCAACTCTTAAACTGGCAATCCAGCTTAACTTGTCAAAAAAAGAGGTTAAACAACTTAAAGACAGAGAGTCAGGTCTAAAAAAGGAGATCAACAGGGATCAGCGTGAGATAATAGGATCATCCCAAAAAATTATGGATGTTCTGCAAATTGCAAGGAAAGTGGCAAGAACAGATGCCAATGTACTCCTTACCGGTGAGAACGGTACAGGCAAAGAGTTAATTGCAAAGGAAATACACAGGCTTTCCGACAGGGCCGACGAATTACTTGTAAGTGTTGACATGGGAGCCATTCCAGAAACACTTTTTGAAAGTGAACTTTTCGGGCATGTCAAAGGAGCTTTCACCGATGCAAGGGAAAGCAGGCAGGGAAAATTTGAACTTGCTGACAATGGCACCCTTTTTCTTGATGAGATCGGGAATATTTCCTTTCATCTTCAGTCGAAGCTCCTTGCAGCCATCGAGAACAGAAAAATAACAAGAATAGGATCAAATGAACCCATATCAACCGACATAAGGCTCATCTGCGCCACAAACAAGAACCTCGTGAATATGGTAAGAGAGAGCCTGTTCAGGGAAGATCTCCTTTACAGGATAAATACCATTCAGATAGAGCTGCCTCCACTCAGGGAAAGAGGGAACGATATTATTGAACTTGCCGATTTTTTTCTTAAAAAATTTATGCTTAAATATGACAAAGGGGAGTTGAGAATCAATCATCAGGCCTATGATAAGCTATTGAGGTATTCCTGGCCCGGAAATATACGGGAGCTACAGAATACTGTTGAAAAAGCCGTTATCCTGATCGAGACCAATACCATTAAGCCTGAAGATCTTTACCTTAAGCCTGCAGGTAACCTAAGCCCCGAATCCTTACCCACCCTTGAAGCTATGGAAGAAAAACTAATCAGCATGGCTATTGAGAAAAATAACGGCAATCTCACGGCTGCAGCAGAACAACTGGGCATAACCAGGCAGACCCTATATAATAAGTTGAGAAAAAACAAACCTAATGTTAAGTAAACGGTTGTATATTAATATTATAATAAGAGTATTACTTATAACAGCATCTTCAGTTTTGCTGGGGTACAGTCTGATCAGTCAGCATTCAATACGGCTGACAATAATATGTATTCTGTTAATAATAATACTTACTTCAAATCTTATATTGTTTCTCAACAGAACAAACCGCTACATAAGGTTCTTTTTTGATTCTGTGAAAAATGATGATTCAAATCTCTCATTTTCTGTTGATAATGTAAGTGGTTCTCTTAAAGAATTGCATCAGAGCATGAATAATGTGAATCTGCAGATCCAAAACCTCAAATTGGAAAACAGGCAGCAGGAACAGTTCTTCAGGAGTATACTCGAAATGCTGGCAACTGGCATAATCACTTATGACAACAAAGGATTTATCCATCATGCAAATTCATCTGCTAAAAGACTTTTGTCAATTGAAGTTCTGAATCATCTTCAACAAATTGAACGGATCGATAAGAAATTGTTCATGACATTAAAAAGCCTTAAAACCATTGAAAGGCAGCTGGTGGCTGTTAATACAACTCAGGGAGAAATTCAGCTGCTCTTAAAATCCACATCTTTCGGATCGGATGAGACTGGACTAACAATTTTATCAATCCAAGATATCAAGCACGAACTTGATGAGAAAGAGGTTGATGCATGGATGAAACTTATAAGGGTACTTATGCATGAAATAATGAATTCCATCACTCCGATAACATCATTATCTGAATCTCTTTCAAATATCTTTTCCCCCGGCAGCAAACAAATGGCACCCGGAGAGGTAACTGAAAAAACGATTTCTACAACCCTGCAGGGTCTTAATGTTATTAAAGAACAGGGGAAAGGTCTTTTGAAGTTCGTTGAATCGTACAGGAAGCTTACCCGGATTCCCAAACCCGACATGAGATCTTTTAAAGTTTCAGGACTCTTTTCAAGAGTGAAAATTCTTGCCAATTCACTTGAAAAAGGAAATAATACTGACATTTCTTTCTCTGCAAATGAACCTGATATTGAGATCCTTGCTGATGAGAACCTTATCTCCCTGGTATTGATTAACCTTATTAAGAATGCAATAGAAGCCAATGAAAACAACCCTGAAAGTAAGATAACGGTGGCAGCAAAAACAGGGGCCGGCAATCACGCTGAGATATGTGTTGCCGATAACGGTCCCGGAATAAGTGCAGAATATATTGAGGAAATATTCATCCCTTTTTTTACGACAAGAGAGAATGGTTCAGGTATTGGTCTGAGTATATCGAAACAGATTATGGGAGCTCATGGCGGCACCTTGAAAGTCCATTCAATCCCAAACAAATTAACTGTATTCTGCTTGAGATTTAAAAGCTGAAATGATTTCCGGGAAATAGGTATTAAATTTGCAGCCACAATACCGCAGATGAAAGAGAACGAAATTACAAAAATCTATAATGACCATCTTGTCTTAACCTCCCTGATTGCAGCCTTAGAGGATACCGCTATACAGAGGATTACAACGGAGGGATCATATGGTTCTTCAAAAGCAATTGCTGTTGCGGAAGCTTTCCGCAAAATGCAGATAACCCACCTGGTAATAATTCCTGAGAAAGAAGATGCGGCTTATTTCTATAATGATCTCATCTCAATTACCGGAGATGATGGAGTTTTCTTCTTTCCGTCAACCTATAAGCGGTCAGTTCAGTACGAACAAACTGAGCCGGCAAACATTGTTCTCCGGACAGAAGTGCTGAACCACCTGGCGTTAGGAAAGCGTAAGGGAGTGATTATCACCTATCCTGAATCGGTGATGGAAAAAGTCATCAGCCGCAGGAACCTGAAAAAGAATACTTTTAACATCTCAAAAGGCGATAAATTGTCTCTCGAATTCCTCGAAGAGATGCTGCATGAGTACAATTTTGAGCGTGTCGACTTCGTTAGTGAGCCTGGCCAATACTCAATAAGGGGAAGTATTGCAGATGTCTTTTCATATTCAGCCGACCTGCCATACCGTATTGATTTTTTCGGTGAAGAGGTTGATTCGATCAGGACTTTTAATACAGACGATCAGCTTTCGGTCAGCATTCAGAAACAAATTTCATTGATCCCAAATATTCAGGATATCTCTATAGAGGAGGTGACTGATTCATTCACAGATTTCATGCCACCATCAACTATGATTTGGCTTGAAGACGGAATTTTTATCAGAGAAAAAATAAACAACATTTATTCACAGATAGTTCAGAGGGAGGAGTCGGACCAGATAACCGGGAAAAAGGATATTATTATGTCCGGAAACCGGTTTATTGATGAGTGTGCAAAGTTCCGGACAACAGAAATAGGCAAAAACAGGATTTTCGGGAACGGGGTGACTTTCAATTTTCATACTGAACCTCAGCCGGTTTTTAATAAGAATTTCGAGCTTCTTTCCGAAAAACTTGTTTCAAACAATCTTTCTGGTTACAAAACATTCTTAATATCCGAAAGCCAGTCACAGATCGACAGGCTGAGAGATATTTTTACCGAGATAAACCCTGATGTTTCTTTCATACCACTGCTGCTTAATCTCCATACGGGATTTACTGACCACGATCTGAAAGTATCAATATTCACTGATCATCAAATATTTGACAGGTATCATAAATTCAGGATCAGAGGTTATTTCACAAAGAAAGAGAGCATCTCTGTTAAGGAATTAACAGGACTAAACCCGGGCGATTATGTCGTCCATATTGACCACGGAATAGGTAAATTCGGAGGCTTGGAAAAAATTGAGGTCAATGGCCGGCTACAGGAGGCAATTAAACTGGTTTACCGTGATAATGATATTCTGTTCGTAGGTATCCATTCGCTGCACAGGATATCTAAATATAAAGGAAAGGACAACGCTGAGCCAAAGATTTATAAACTTGGTTCAGGCGCCTGGCAGAAGTTGAAACAGAGCACCAAGAAAAGGGTCAAGGATATTGCAAAGGATCTAATTCAATTGTATGCTAAGCGGATGTCATCACCTGGTTATTCTTTTTCACCCGACACCTACCTTCAGAATGAACTGGAAGCCTCTTTTATTTATGAAGATACTCCCGACCAACTAAGCGCCACCCAGGCTGTAAAACAGGATATGGAAGCTGATCATCCGATGGACAGGCTCATTTGCGGCGATGTAGGTTTTGGCAAGACTGAAATAGCCGTCAGGGCCGCATTCAAGTCGGCGGCCGACAGTAAGCAGACTGCAATTCTTGTTCCTACCACTATCCTTGCCCTTCAGCATTATAAAACATTTTCATCGCGGCTAAAGGGATTTCCCTGCAATGTCGATTACATAAGCCGGCACAGGAAACCTGCTGACCAGAAAAGTATTCTTTCACAACTTACTGATGGGAAAATAGATATAATAATAGGCACTCATAAACTCATAGGCCACGACATAAAGTTTAAGGATCTGGGGCTTCTTGTTATCGACGAAGAGCAGCGATTTGGTGTTTCTGTCAAGGAAAAGCTTAAAAAAATGAAAGCAAATGTTGACACTCTGACTCTTACTGCAACCCCTATTCCCAGGACACTTCAGTTCTCTCTGATGGGAGCACGCGACCTTTCAGTTATAAATACCCCTCCTCCGAACAGGATGCCAATAGTGACTGAACTTCATGGATTTAATGAAGAAATAATTAAAGAGGGCATCGAATATGAAGTATCGCGTAATGGTCAGGTGTTTTTTATCCATAACAGGGTTGAGAACATTAAAGAGATTCAGCAAAAGATCAACCGGATCTGCCCGAATGTGAAAACTGCTATAGTCCATGGGAAGATGGAAGGAAAAGATATTGAAAATGTTATGTTCGACTTTATCCAGGGCGATTATGATGTCCTCATTGCTACAACCATAATCGAATCGGGGCTTGACATTCCCAATGCGAACACAATCATAATAAACGAAGCCCATCATTTTGGCCTTTCCGAGCTTCACCAGTTAAGGGGAAGGGTTGGGCGGTCGAACCGGAAAGCGTTCTGCTATCTTCTTTCTCCTCCCATAAGCTCACTGACTCATGAAGCACGGCGTCGTCTGAAAGCAATTGAAGAGTCATCCGAACTAGGAAGCGGCTTCAATATCGCGTTGCAGGATCTTGATATAAGAGGTTCAGGTAACCTTCTGGGTGGAGAGCAGAGTGGCTTTATTGCTGACATTGGTTATGAAACTTATCAGAGAATCCTGAATGAGGCCATTGCCGAATTAAAAGAATCCGATTTACCTGAAGCAGAAATAGAAAAGGAAGTAAGCGCCAACTTTGGAAAGGATATTAAGTCGAAACTTTTTGTATCAGATTTTCAAATCGAAACTGATCTTGAAATAATGTTTCCCGATGAATATATCTCAAACATTTCTGAAAGAGTAAGGTTATACAAGGAACTGAATGAAACAGGCACAGAAGATGCCCTTCTTGGGTTTGAGAAGAGATTGATTGACCGGTTTGGGCCCATACCTCCTTCAGCAGCCGCTTTGCTTGATATTGTCAGAATTAAGTGGATCGCTGTCAGGGTGGGAATCGAAAAGATCCTGCTTAAGAATAACCTGATGATTGCAAATTTTCTATCTGATCCAAAATCAGAATTTTATCACAGTTCTGCTTTTGTCTCAATGATGAATTACATAAACAAACATCAGAAACGGATGTCTGTGAAACAGAGAGAATCCAGGTTGAGCCTGACAATATCAGATATTATAAGCGTGAAAGGCGCGATTGAAGTACTTCAAAATATGATAAGGGAGATTTATATCACTCTTCTTTAAATTTAATTTTTCTCCTTGGAACTCCTTTACTACCTTTGCAACAGAAACAGACGATATGAACCTTATTTTTGACATAGGGAATACTGCCACAAAAATGGCAGTTTATGATGGAGAGAAGAATGTAATATCTCTAAGGACCAGATATTTTAGCTGTGAAAAAATGGAGAAGACTTTTTCCCCGTATCTTGATAAGATAGATAAGGCTATTGTTTCAACAGTAAGGGACACACCGGAATTTGTCATTGATCTGGCTACACATGGTATACCATATGTCCATGTCCTGTCGCACAAAACAAAACTTCCATTCCAAAATGAATACGAAACGCCTGAAAAACTGGGTAGTGACCGGATCGCAGCTGTTGCAGGCGCATATTATTTGCACCCGGGGAGAAATGTACTTGTTATTGATGCCGGAAGTGCCGTCACCTATGATTATCTTTCCGGCAAAGCTTATAAAGGAGGCAACATTTCTCCTGGTATAAGCATGAGATTCAAGGCCCTTCACAGATTTACGCGTAAACTTCCTCTTGGTTCCACTCTTTTAAAATATTCTTCCCCGGGCAGGAACACACTCGACGCAATTTCTGCCGGAGTTATAGACGGACTGATCCATGAAATAAATGAATATATCCGCATTTTTGAAGAAATGAGTATCGATCCAATTGTTATTCTGACCGGCGGAGACAGCGGATATTTAAAAGACCGGATCAGTTCATTGACAAATTATCAACCCGACCTGGTACTTACCGGGCTGAATT
>CAYPKL010000482.1:0-5797 GCA_964411285.1 uncultured Rikenellaceae bacterium | reverse complement strand
CAAAGCTGTATAAGCGCGGACCATAACTCCGGAATAGAGTATTAAAGGCAAGTAAATTCCCCTGTGATAACTGCTTTACCAGTAATTTCTCATCATCTTTAACAGAATCCAGGTATGCCATGGAGAATCAATTAAAATATGAAATCCCTATTTTACAGTTTAATTTCATCTATAATAGATCAGTACACTTAAAACTAATTATTCTGGCAGATTTAATATTATCTTTCAACTTCTATCTTATTTCAAATTTAAGAAAAATCCGGATAAAGAAAGAATTATTCAGCTTATTTCTTCATCCGGCCTTTAATAATCCAATTCATCCTTCCTACCTCACCGAAAACCTGTAAATAGTCTGAGATTTAAATGTCTCGCCCGGATTTAACAGTGTTGTCGGGAACTCAGGATGATTAGGACTGTCGGGATAATGGCCCGACTCGAGACAAAAACCTGTCCGCAGATTGTATGCTTTTCCACCATGGCCAATCTGTGACCCGTTCAGGAAATTACCGGTATAAAGCTGCATACCCGGCTGGTCGGTAATGACTTCAAGCACCCGTCCGCTTTCAGGTTCATAAACTGTAACATCAACAGTTTCTTTATTGTCTAGTATGTAGTTATGGTCATATCCGCGACCCATTTTCAGCTGATCGTATTCTTCATTGATCCTTTCACCAATTGTATGGGGAGTCGTGAAGTCGAATGGTGTTCCGGCAACAGGTCTTATTTCTCCCGTGGGAATTGAAACAGAATCTATCGGAACAAATGAAGATGCTCTGAGTATCAGTTCATGATCAAGAATATCGCCATTGCCAGCACCATGAAGGTTAAAATATGCATGGTTGGTCATATTTATGACACTCTTTTTATCCGTTATGCATTTGTAATCCATAACAATTTCATTGCTGTCAGTCCAGGTATAGATCACCTCAGCCTGAACGTTTCCGGGAAAACCCATTTCCATGTCGGGGCTGTTATATGTGAACTTAACTGATGGCATCTCACTGCCTTTCAGAACTTCTGTATCCCAGACCACACTGTGCCATCCTCCCGGACCGCCATGAAGCGTATTTGGCCCGTTGTTTAAAGGAAGCGTATATTCAACTCCGTCGATACTGAATTTTCCCCGGGCGATCCTGTTGGCATATCTGCCAACTACCGAACCGTATGACATGTCGCCGTTGATCATTCCTTCGAATGAATCATAACCAAAGGTCAGGTTATCCTTTTTTCCGTTTCTGTCAGGTACCTCAATCCAGGTTATTTTTGCTCCATAGTTTGTTAACCTGATTACATTACCTTCTTTATTAGTAAGGGTAAGCCTGTAAACTTCTTTCCCGTTATGAATTCCAAAAACTTCTTTTCTTACCATGTCTTTATTTTTTGCCGATGGTTTACAGCCTGCAATTAAGCCGGCCAGAACAACAATTGTCAACGAATATAACAAAATCTTTTTCATCCTTTAATAGTATATAATTTCATTCTTTGAATAGGTTCAGCTTTTATATTTTAAAGCTTAAAAATTTATGTGCAAAAGACCACTAATATATTAAATCAATTATTTGAAAGTTTGTATCAAGGGACCTTTTCTATTATTTCGAGGCACATCCTGCTGTTATGATACGGACATTTCCAGAACCCTGCCTTGTCATCTTTCGTATTTGGCTTCAGATCGTTGTCCACGCCCCAGTACCATTCCCCGTTCTTTTTGTCGATCAGGTTGTCAGAAATAAATTTCCAGGCAGCAAGACTTAAATCAAGATACTCTTCTTTTCCCGACAAATGAAATGCGTTCAGAAATCCTGCAACAGATTCAGCCTGTACCCACCAGTGGCGGTCATAATCAATATGACCTGTCTTAAAGAATTTTTCATATATCATGCTGCCATCTGGCATTATACCATCTTTTGACGTATCGGCTATGCTGAGGCTGATATCCTTTACTTTTTGAATTATCGATTGTTCACCAAGAACAACTGCTGCTTCATACAGTAACCACGATGACTCAATGTTATGACCATAGGAAATCAGGTCAGTCTTATCGTTCCACTCTTCATCAAAAAACATGTTAAGGTTAAATGTCCGGTTGTTTACAATTTTATCGGTAAATACCCTGATCAGCCGTTCCAGCTGTTGTTTCAGATGTTCATCTTTCCAGACGCGGTAAAGATTTGTATAAGCTTCAAGGACATGCAGATGGGTATTCATAGTCTTCTTTTCGTTCGCATCTTTTTCACTCAGGCGAAGATCCTCAAGTTCACCCCAATCCATGCTGAATGCTTCAAAATAGCCGCCAAACCGGGTATCAAAACTGTGTTTTTCAATCAGCCGGAAGAGTTCAATTGCTTTTTTCAGTGATACTTCGTCATTTGTGGTACGGTAATACTCAACCAGGGCGTAGATGGCAAAAGCCTCAGCATAGATCTGCTTTTTCCCGTCCTTTACCTTTCCCCTGTTGTCGAGAAGCCAAAAAATCCCGTTGTTCCTGCTGTCAAAAAAATTATTCATCAGATAATCTTTTGACCGGTCGGCAATTAAAAGATAATCATCGTTTTGCAGAACCCTGCCGGCAGAAGAGAAAGTCCATAAAATCCTGGCATTTAAAACTGAACCTTTGTCTGCCTCCGGATGAACCTCACCTGACCCGTCTATTCTGCCAAAAAATCCACCGTTGACATTATCAATCATCCTTTCTGTCCAGAATGGCAATATATTCTGAATGAGTTCGGATCTGACTTCAGCTTTTAATTTCTCAAGTTTATTCAGGGTCATAATAATCTTTTTATGTTATGGGTGTACTATTCCTTAATAACGGCTGCTCTCCGCTCTGCAAGCTCGCTGCTTATTTTTTCCATTGCTTTTTCACTTAGCGGATAGATAAACATGAAGAAGGCTCCCAGTAGTGTTCCGATTGCAGGGAAGAAACTGAGCATCATCCTGATGCCATTCTGTGCCTCAACTGTTTGAACCACATTAGCTTTGAATCCGTAGTATCCCAGCAGCCAGCCTGCCATAGCGCCTCCGATGGTCCAACCGAATTTTTGTGACATTGAAGATGCAGAAAAGACCAGACCGGTCGCCCGCCTTCCTGTTTTCCACTCTGAATAATCAGCTGTATCGGCATACATCGACCAGACCAGCGGGAAGATTATCCCGGCGCTTACACTGATAAGAAGCTGGAAAACAAATACCAGGGCAATGTTATTCTTATCGAGCCAGTAAAACAAAATACTTAATACGGTGGCAAACAGCATTGCATATAAGAACGTGTATTTCTTGCCTATTTTGTCGGAGACCGGTTTTGCAAGGACAACTCCGATAATATTTGCGGCCTGCCCAATTACAAAATAAAGGCTGCTAAGTGTGATAGTAAGATTTACAGCACTGATCGTGAATGCACTTTGTCCCTGAATATAGTACTTGAAATAATAGATGGCAGCTCCGTCGCGGATAGAATTAAAAAATATTGCAGCGATGCCTGCTCCGAGGAGAATAAACCATGGTGTGTTATGAAGAAGGTCATTCAGGTCTTTTTTCAGGGAAGTCTTTTCGGTAACAGGTTTAACCCTTTCGCGTGTCCACGAAAAAGTGAACCAGAAAAATATGATCGCGAGAACGGCAAAAACCACTGTGGCAAGCTGCCATCCCGACTGCAGGTTTGCAGGTCCGTTACCAAGCTTGCTGAAGATGTCCACCAATGGCTCAGCTGCTGCCAGTACAAGAAGGCTGCCACCGAAAGCAAAAATGAACCTGAATGTAGCGAGGGAGGTTCTCTCTTTGCCATCAGCAGACATAACACCCATAAGAGATGCATAAGGAACATTGATCATTGAATAAACCATCATCATGAGTGAGTATGTTACATAAGCATATATTATTTTCCCTGACTGACTGAATGACGGAGTAGTGAAAGTAAGCACCCCGATTATTCCAAAAGGGATAGCTACCCATAACAGGTAAGGCCTGAATTTTCCCCACCGGGTTTCCGTCCGGTCGCCTAAAATCCCTACAAACGGGTCAAACGCGGCATCCCATATACGGGTAATAAGAAACATGGTACCAACCATGGCAGCAGGGATACCATAGACGTCAGTATAAAAAAACATAAGATACATAGAGAAAAGCTTCCAGAACATAGATGAAGCAGCATCGCCAAATCCGTATCCGACTTTCTCCTTCAGGCTCAGTTTTTGAGTGTTCATAATTGGGTTATTAAATTTAAAGCTTTGAAACTGAATATTCTTACAAATTACTGCTCTTGCAATTATTATCTATTTGTCGCTTAAGCGTTTCTACAGACGCTGCAGAACGCAGGCCATCCTCCGGAGTATTAATACAA
The DNA here is from genome assembly GCA_964411285.1 of uncultured Rikenellaceae bacterium. Lineage (GTDB taxonomy): Bacteria > Bacteroidota > Bacteroidia > Bacteroidales > VadinHA17 > LD21. Next base: position 1,461 of record CAYPKL010000482.1, on the reverse strand, counting down.
TAGTCGACCAGTTTTTTTATTGTGGAGATTGCCACATGCATCCTTGTATCTGAAGAAGCATAATAGATATAAACTGATCCGTCATCGTCAGCAATCCATCCATTGGAGAATAAAACATTTGATACGTCCCCTACCCTTTCTTCACCTTCCGGAGCCATAAAAAATCCTCCGGGTTCAGCAATTAATCTTGAAGGATCGTGTAAATCAGTCATATAAAGATAAAGAACATACCGTAAGCCGGCTGCGCATCCGCGCACCCCGTGAGCAAGGTGCAACCATCCTTTTTCGGTTTTGATGGGATGTGGGCCTTCTCCGTTTTTCTGTTCTTTAATTGTATGGTAGTACCTTAAATTAATTATCTTCTCATCTTTTACTTCTGCATGAGTAATATCATCAATCAAAGCCCATCCTATTCCGCCTCCTGATCCGGCATCAATAAAACCGTCCTGCGGACGGGTATATAGGGCATATTTGCCATTTACAAATTCCGGATGCAGGACAACATTACGCTGCTGACTTTTTGACTTAAGATCCGGCAAACGTTCCCATGTTTTAAGATCATGGGTGCGGGCAATGCCTGCAGCAGCTACTGCAGAAGAGAGATCGCCGGCCGGTGCATCAGGATCTTTGCGCTCCGTACAGAAGATTCCATATATCCATCCGTCTTCATGATGAGTGAGACGCATATCGTAAACATTTGTATCAGGGTTCCCCGTTTCAGGCATTGTCACGGGATAGCCCCAAAAGCGGAAATTATCTATTCCGTTCGGACTATCTGCAATGGCAAAAAATGATTTACGATCATTCCCTTCAACACGAACGGCAAGAATATATTTCCCGTTAGATTTCATTGCACCCGCATTAAAAGTTGCATGAATGCCTATTCGTTCCATCAGAAATGGATTAGTCTTCGGATTCAAATCATATCTCCAGAATAAAGGGGCATGAGCCCCTGTAAGAACAGGGTATTTATGACGAAAAAAAATGCCGTTCCCCGGTTCAACTTTTTCATTCCTGCGACTCACCAGTTGCTCATATTCTTCGGTCAGTCGTGCTAACCTTTTTTCAAAATTAACACTCATTGGATTTTGTTTTAATATTTAAAATTATGAATTATTAATTTAAACCGGCGGTATTTATAACTTTTTCCGGTTTACTCATAGTTTTAAGGATTCAGGGGTGAATAACCATCTTGTTTCCATCATATTTGACAATAATATGCGGTTTATTACCCGGATCAAATCCGGCAGGCTTCTCTTTGCTTACCACAATAATATTAAAAGTCCTCTCTTTCAGCATACCGTCATAATTGCCGTTCCGGTCTCCAATTGTAATCTCGCCTGACCCGTTGTTATAGCTGAATTTAATCGTACTGCAGGCTCCTTTTTCATAGTTATAGTTAACTCCTTCATCCTCATATAAAGTAAAAGCACAATCCCTTCCTGAATAGATATAAAGTGT
>CAYPKL010000481.1:0-5487 GCA_964411285.1 uncultured Rikenellaceae bacterium | reverse complement strand
CCTGATCTTCAGTGCGGAATTTTATCAGTTTCAACTGTTCTTCCGGAGAATCTTTAGTGGGGGTATCGGCATAGAGCCTGACTTTGTCACGGTATCTTCCACCTAACAGCTGCCAGGCAGGTACTCCATATGCTTTGCCGCAGAGATCCCACATCGCCATTTCAACCCCGGAAACACCACCTCCCTGACGGCCATGATATCCAAACTGCTTAATGATCTTGAAAATCATTTCAACATTACAGGGATTGAGTCCTAAAATCCGGCTCTTAAGCATGAGGGCATATTTTGGATCAGCAGCATCTCTGACTTCACCAAGGCCATAAATACCCTGGTTAGTGTCAATTTTTATAATGGCTGTTCCACCCATAACACCGGTAAGGGTTACTCTCATATCTGTAATTTTCAGATCGGAGGGAGCTGAAGAACGCTGAACCTTTGATGTAGTCTGAGCTATTGTATCTTCAATAGAAAGGCTCATCATACCACCAAGTGCCATGCCTCCCAGAGTTGCTTTCTTAAGAAAGCTCCTGCGGCTGTTTGAAACACCTGCATCCGCTGATTTTGGGTCATTTTGTTCCTGTTTCCTGTTTTGCTCTGTTATCTGTTTTATAATGTTTTTCATACATAAATAATATTAATTTATATGGTCTTACAGCCTACCCGCTTTAGCGGGGGAACCACACATGATTGACTTCGCCGAGCCCTCTTAGCTCGGTTGATTCTCAATTATTTTCAATTTCTTTTGAGATTCCGGTCAATCATGTGGGTTTCAAATGTGAATTTACGTCAATTATGGCTTATCCCAGAAGACTCGTGTTGCCAGGTTATCAGGGCCCATACGGCCAACAGCTGCATCAAAATTTACAGTGTTTACAGATTTTTCCCTGACCGGATAAACCAAACGGTGTATAAAGCCACCGGCAACAGCAGGATCAGCACCCGGGTATGGATTAGGTGTCAAAACAGGATAGCCGCTGCGCCTGAAGTTTGCCCATCCCTCTGATCCATTCTGGAAAGAGGCGATCCAGTACTGAGTATTTATCTGTTCCAATGCATTATCAGGGTTAAACGGATTTGCCAAAAGGTATGCATCCTGACTTTCTGCGGGAATTGTAGCCAGAACATCATATTGCTTCATTTGTTCCATATGAGCCTTTACTCCTGCATTGAAAAAGCTTTCAGCTGTTCCGGAAATCCAGCCTCTCTGTGCAGCTTCAGCAAGCAATAACTGGGTTTGTGCATATGTAATCAGAAATTCGGGAGCATCTATTTTTGCAACGGTGCGCCTGTTTAACTGAGAATATTTCCAGGCAGCACCTGATTTCCCGGGGTATAAAGGATCATTGACAATGGAATTTTCATCATAACCCATAGGCATGCCATCCTGATTAGCAGGATTGGTATCCTCAGCTCCCGCAGTTGCAAGAGGTAAAGCCGGGAATTCATATTTTACAGCTATAACTGCCAGACGCGGATCGCTTGTATTTCTAAGATAATCAACGAATGGCCGGGCCAGGTAATAGTTAGCCCTCTCTGTACCCTGATAGAGTCCGGCACACGGGTGATTGAAAGTGCTGTTAAATGCTATATAGACATTATCGGCAACAGATGTCATGGTCCCCCCGCCGAAGGCTGCAGCTGCATATTGCTGAGCCTTAGCAGCATCTGCTTTTGAATAACGCATTGCTACTCTCAGGAGAAGTGAATTTCCTAATTTTTTCCATTGGTCGATATTCCCTTTATAAACCAGGTCGCCTTTTTCAATTGCTTTACCAGCATCAAGGGCTGCTGTTGCTTCCTGAAGTTCCTTAAGCAGGTCGGCATAAATTACCTGATTATCATCATATGCCGGTTGGTAGATCCCATTAAGGTAACCCTGCCCGGCTTCAGTATAAGGTACATCCCCATAAGTATCGGCCAATACCTGGAAAACATATGCGCGCCATATACGTGCCATATTATAAAGATTGCTCCTTGCCGGATTTTCTTTGGTCTCATTAATTACACTGGTGAGCAAAGCTACCGGACCATCGCTTGAAGTATACATGTCATTGAAGACGGCTCTTGCATTTGGATCGTAAACAACATTATGATTACCTCCTTCAAGAACACCCGTAAAAGGTGTGACAATCTGCTGAACAATCTGGCATTGATAGGGTATTGTATTTAATGCCGAAGAAAATACTGCAGTATTCAGAAGATAGACCGGATCGATAGAGGTAGCAGCAACAGGATTGGTGTTTACCTCTTCAAAACCTTTGTCGCAACTGTTTAAACCTGTTAATAAAACAGCCAGTGACAGATATAAAATATATATTCGTTTCATATATTTAGTTGTATATTAGTTAAAATTTGACATTTATGTTAAAGCCAAAACTGCGTACTGTAGGCAGTGTGTGTGTTTCAATACCATTAAGGTTATCTGATGCCGATACCTGTGCTTCAGGATCAAGGTTTTCAATGTATTTTTTGATCATGAGTACATTATTGCAAACAGCTGATACAGTCATCTCCTTAACATAAAATCTGGTCATGAACCTCGATAAGTCGTATCCGACAGAAAGAGAGCGCCATCTTATAAAACTACCATTATAGATAAATGGTGTGGCTACGTTTGTACTGCGGTATTGTGAATAAAAACGTTCAGCTTCAACAGCTGTTGTATTGGCTGATCCTTCTGAAGTAACACCTGGATAAATAACACCATTATCACGACCTATCAGAGAAGCTTTTGATAATCCCTCACGATAGAAATTAAGATTAGAGTTGGACATTATCTTGTAACCTGCCTTGAAGTCAACCTGCGTAAAAATACGGAGATGCTTATAGTTTATGTTATTGATCCAGCCTCCGATCCATTTTGGAATAGCGCTTCCGAACGTAGTAAGATTTCCCTGTTGGAACAGCCCGTTTACAGTGATTACGTTTCCGCTTGCATCGCGCTTGTAATCAAATCCACGCAGGGAAGCCAACGGTAACCCTACTTCATGAGAAACATATCCGAAGAATTCACCGGAACCGACATCAAATCTTGTCTGGCCATTAGCAAGAGCCTGTACTTTACTTGCATTGTAGCTGGTATTGAATGAAGTCTCCCATGTAAGATCAGATTTTCTTACCGGAACCAGGTTTAACAAAAGCTCTACCCCTTTATTCTGAAGCTTACCTATATTTACTTTTGTCTGGCTGTAACCCGATGCATTGGAAATATCAACATTCAGAATTTCATCCACGGTGTTTTTTACATAGTATGAAATATCGAGGTTAATCCTGCTGTCGAAAGTTCTTAATTCAAGACCGAATTCTGTTTCTTTTAGTTTTAACGGCCGCAGGTTTGGGTTTGGACTAACTGACTGTGAAATATATCCCAGGGCGTTTCCATTAAACTGGTTGGAATTAACCGAATAATATAGATTATTTGAATATGGATCAGTGTCTCCTCCAACCTCAGCATATGACGCTCTTAATTTTCCGAAATTCAGCCATGTGGGCATTGACCCAAATGACTGTGTAAAAATATAGCTCATACTTGCAGATGGATACAGGTAGCTGTTCGAATTTGGATTTAATGTTGAGAACCAGTCATTTCGTGCAGTGAGGTTCAGGAATAAATAGTCTTTAAATGAAAGTTCTGCAGAACCATAAAGGGAATTTACTTCCTTTTTAGAATAATTATAAAAAGGATTCTTTGTCTGTCCGTTAGCTATAGTGTACAGATCCCTTACATAAAAGTTGGTAACTGAAGCACCTATGTTTGTATATTCCTGCCGCATCTGGTTACCTCCAACAGTAAGATCAATGCCAAATGATCCGAATTTATGATTGGCTCCAACCAGGAAGTCCATGTTAATTTCACGGTTTGTAGTTTCATCCTGGTAATAATAACCGTTAAATCCTGAGGCAGCAGCGCTGATCGAACGGGTTCCTGTCGGACGGTTATAATTATAAGGACGTGTATAATAGTCCATTCCTATTCGTCCCTGCACATAAAGCCATTTCAGCAGCTGGTAACGCACGGTGGTATTGCCAAACAGACGATCGCGTTTTACATTTTCAAATCTCTTAAGAGCAATCCAGTAAGGATTATTTCTGTTTGTAAAACGGGCCAGTGGCTGTTCATTTCCGTTGTCATCCATATATTTATCTTTTAACCAATTCACATCAATACTGTTAGCCATTGTATAGATTGTTGAATTGGCATTCATATCCTGGATACCGATCTGGGGCGGATTATGATTCCATTCGTTTGAGTAGTTTATATTAAGCGAAACTGTAAGTTGGGGTATGAACTTATAGCTCATCCCAAAATTCAGGATCTTCTTATGATAATCCGAATTAGGGACAATAGCATTAGCATCAGTGTTAGCAAAGGCCAGACGGAAATTTCCTTTATCATTAAGACCTGTGAGCGCTACTGAATTTGTCCAGTTGGTTCCTTTGCGATAATAATCCTTAATACGGTCCTTATTAGGCAAATAAGGTTTTGATGTTCCATCAAACTGAGGTGTAGAGACTCCGTCAAATTTTTCACCAAAACTCCATACTCCTGAGCTTTGGGCTTCAGCGGTAGTGGTCGGACGTTTACCATATTCACCTTGTCCGTATTCATATTGGAAATCTGTAAAATCAAGCGGCTGGTCAGCCTGGAAGCTTGAGTTTATCTCAATTCCGATACCCGGTCTGCCGGTACCGGTTTTTGTAGTGATAATAATAGCCCCGTCTTTTGCTCGCGATCCATACAAGGCAGCAGCAGCTGCACCTTTAAGGACGGTCATGCTTTCAATATCATCAGGGTTTATACTCTGTAAGCCGTCTCCCTGGTCGGAAGAACCGCCTGTGGGGTTTCCTGTACCATTACCTGCAGCTCCACCAGCAGAAATAGCAGAGTTGTTAATAGGAACGCCGTTAACAATAATTAATGGTGAATTATTTCCCCCGAAAGAAGATTGACCCCTGATACGTATTTTCGACGAACCGCCAGGTCCTCCTGCAGGCTGAGATATATTTAATCCGGCAACCTTACCCTGAAGACTGTTACCAAAGTTGGTGGTACGTACTGCGGTTAAGTAATCATTATCGACAGATGTGGTTGCATATCCAACTCTTTTAGCCTCTCTTTTAATACCCAGGGCAGTAACCACTACCTCACCAAGTGATGTGGTCTCTTCAATTAACTGAACATCAACAGTTCGTCTGCCGGCAATGGGAACCTCAAGGGTCGTATATCCTATGAAGCTGAATACCAGGGTGCCATTCAGGTCAGGCAGAGTAATAGAATAATTTCCGCTTATATCGGCCATTGATCCTATTACAGTTCCCTTCAGTAATACGTTTACACCAGGTAAAGCTTCACCTTTGCTGTCGGTAACCTTACCTGTGACAACCGTCTGCTGGAGATCATCCCCGGCTGCATAAACATTATTGACCATCGAACCAAATATGCAGATGCTTATAAGCACAAATGCAATCTTTAACTCATTGGTCAGT
>CAYPKL010000480.1:0-4480 GCA_964411285.1 uncultured Rikenellaceae bacterium | reverse complement strand
GAAAACGGACATGGTTACCTGAACCTGACTTTAAACCAGTCATTTTTTTCGCACAAAGTGAAACCGGTAACCACCGGATTATTGGGTAAAGCAAAAATCCCCGGGGCAGCCTTTGATAACCCTGACGGTACTAAGCTGAATATAGACAGAGACTATTTTGGAAAAAAGCGTTCTGATGAAGAAAACAGCGCCGGACCTTTTGTTAACCTGAACGCAGAAAAAGTAGTGTTGAGACTGTGGTAGAATCAGTTATTTAAATCTTCAGGGTCCTGCTGGATAATCATTGACAGGATTCAATTAATAGGATATTTTATTAAAATTCCGTCTGATATTCTGCATTCATCGTACTCTGGCACCAGTCTTAAAAGTGATTTAAATCAGCGCTATCGGTGATATATAATGTATTGATACGGTGATTAATATCATTTATATAAGTGATATATATCAATGTAATTGTTCCTTTGCCTGCCGCTGTCTTTATTTCCGGTGTAATATCTTCTTCCTTCATACAGTCAATAATGATGTAATGCCGATAGGACCGCAAAAAACGAAATGCACTTCAGTATGTTCATTTTTAGAATTTTTCTGTGTAAATTACAGAGTTTTCCAGGCATGATTAAATATATCAGGAATATATTGATTACCGGATTTAAAATAGCAAAAGAAAGTGTCAATCACTAAAACCAACCAAAAACCATTGATAATGAAAAAAATGTTGATTGTTTTTTGCGCTGCAGCCTTACCTGTATTGATAAATGCTCAGGAGAGCAGGATTTATGATCAGCTGACTCTGCCTAGTAAAATCTTAAAGGGCGAAAGGAAGTATGCCATCTATCTGCCTGCGGGATACGAAACCTCCCAGCGGGATTACCCGGTACTGTATCTTCTTCATGGGGGCGGTGATGATCAGACTGGCTGGGTCCAGTTTGGAGAGGTAAAACATATTGCAGATAAAGCAATTAAGGAAGGTATAGCCACTCCTATGATCATTGTCATGCCCGATGCAAATACGGGCCGCAGGGGTTATTCCAACGATGTGATTGGTGAATGGCGTTATGAAGATTTCTTCTTTGACGAGTTCATACCTTATATCGAGTCGACCTATAAAATAAAGAAAATCAAGGAATACAGGGCTGTGGCAGGATTGTCAATGGGCGGAAACGGAACCCTGATTTATGCACTTCACCACCCCGAATTATTTGCATCGGCATGTCCGCTCAGCGCCGGATCAGGACCGGTGAATATCCGCAATCTCAGAAGATCGCTTGGTGCTGATTCCTCAAGTGTAAAAAAGGAACTGTATGATGCTTATATTGAAAAATATGACATTCCCGGTCTGATTAATAAAATAGCTGACGATAAGAAGAAGGAGATACGCTGGTATATCGACTGCGGTGATGATGATTTTCTCTATGAGGGGAATTCAATGCTTCATATAGCAATGAGAAAGAAGGAGATCCCTCATGAATACCGTGTTCGCGACGGCGCCCATAACTGGTCATACTGGAGAGAGTCGCTTCCTGAAGTATTAAAATTTATTTCAGCCGGGTTCCACAGATAATTCCTGCTATTTTCTGGCATATAATTTGCTTTACTTAACCTGGAATATAAAAAACTAAGGTTATGCAAAAGAGAGTTATAAATATAGGGAATCTGCTCCTGCTTACAGGAATTTTGCTGATTTCTGTACCAGGTTATTCGCAGGACAGAAAGCTGAGCAGGAGTGAGCGGAAAGAGCTCCGGAAAGCTGAAATGGAAGCCAACTACAATGTTCTTAGAACACTTGTCGGATCAAGGCGGTTTGTTTTGGAAGCAGACTATCTTGAAAACAAGTACGGTGATAAGGTGCCAGCATCTCCGCTTATTAATTTCATAATGGTAAATGCCGCTGATGGTGTCCTCCAGACCGGATCAAACTCACGGATGGGTTACAATGGCGTTGGAGGGATAACTGCTGAAGGGACCATAGGAAATTTTGAATTTAGAAATAATGATAAAAGTCTGAGCTACAATGTAAGTTTCAATATTCTTACAAATTTAGGAGCCTACGACATCCACATGACCGTATATTCGGATTTTCGGGCAAGAGCAACGATTTCAGGTGTAACATCCGGGAAACTTGTTTATACCGGTCGCCTGGAACCTCTTTCCAAATCGAAAGTCTATAAAGGACAGAGAACTCTGTAGGAAGCCGGAAGACCGAAGACGGAAGACCGAAGACGGAAGACCGAAGACGGAAGACCGAAGACGGAAGACCGAAGACGGAAGTCAGAAGACGGAATCAGGAATAACGATTAAAGATATAAAGGCCTTGATAATCTAAAATTGAGGCCTTAATATTTCCTGAAAAAGGTTAATTCTATTACATTTGGAACAGATGCGAAGATTATGGGTTCTAAAGATCTTATTACAGGCTTAATCTTTTTTATGGTTTTATCTGTTACAACTTCCTGTTCTTTTTCAAAGAGAGCTTGCAGGAATCTGCTTGAAGAATCAATGGAAAAGAAATACGATATTGTTATTGTACCGGGAGTGCCCTTTGAAAACGGGAAGTGGAGTTTTGTAATGAAGAGCAGGGTTTACTGGTCGAAATACCTGTATGACAAGGGGATAACTAAAAATGTTATTTATTCGGGAGCAGCAGTTTACTCCCCTTATTGCGAAGCAGAGATAATGGCATTGTACGCCGCGGAACTGGGAATACCTGAAGAGAATATTTTTACGGAAACGCTGGCCGAGCACAGTACCGAGAATGTCTATTATTCATATAAGAAAGCAAGAAAGCTGGGATTTGAACATATAGCCCTTGCTTCTGATCAGTTTCAGACGAAGATGTTGAAACGGTTTACAAGAAAAATAGTCAGCCGTGAAGTGGGCCTCATCCCTATTGTTATTGATACCCTTGAAGCAATGCAGCCATCAATGATTGATCCTGAGATAGATTATCAGAAAGCTTTCAGGGAAGATTTCACACCGCTTCCTGACAGGAAGAACATGCGTGACCGGTTCAGAGGAACCCGCGGGCTTGACATTGATAAAAGTGTTTATGAATAGAGAAATTTGCATCCTGTTTACACAAATGACAGTACAAAAAGTTTAATAAGATGATTAGTTGATCCAAAAAACAAGGGAGGAACCAGAAGATGGAATTGTTAAAACAAAACAGCCGGACCACAATCGGACTGAAAATCCGGAAGAGAGGGATTTCATTTAATAGTAAAGCTGGTATTTCGTTACCAGACCGGTTGACTTTTCTTATGATGATTTTATTCTTTATGTCACTTTCATTACGGATCCATTCCCAGACTAAAGAAGAGGTTTACAGCTATTTAAGAACCATGGGAAACGGATCATGGCTGTTCGGGCAGATGGCAACCTGGGTGCATAATGAGAATCCTGATATGGATAATGCAACCAACTGGCTGAAAAAAATATATGATCACACCGGAAAGCTGCCACGGTACGGATGTATAACCTACGACTTTGATGACAATCCGTTTACTGATCAGGAATGGAATGAAGGTGTTAAAAAGATGTGGGACAAAGGTATAATCGTCGGAGTTTATAATTTTTTCGCAAATCCATGCGGCGGATCATGGAGGGATACTGTTTATACCGATCCAATCTTTTCCCAGGATAATAATCCTGTCAAATCCAACTTCTATAATCAGATGGACAGGATGGCATCAAATCTGAAGTGGTTGCAGGACAAGGGAATTCCTGTTGTTTATACACCATTTGTTGAACTTAATGATAAGAACAAATGGCATGCGAGAGAGGGAAGTAAAAATGCTATCAGGCTTTACAGGCTGGTTCACGATTATTTTACCACCAAGGGACTTAACAATATTATTTGGGCTTATCATACTACTCAGGGCGACGGGGCATTGGAGGAATATTATCCGGGGGATGAATATGTTGATGTGCTGGGCAAATCAGCATATGGCACCGGATTAATTTTCTCGGAGTACAGCTGGGCATTGGAAAAGAAGAAGAACTCAGGTAAAGTCATATGGTGGGCGGAACTGGGTATTCGCGGTCCAAAAGATCCGCCGCGGGATTGCTTTGATATACTGAAAAAACTTGAAAACAATTTTCCCGAACTGGCAGGATTCAGTTTCTGGAGTGATGCAAATTACTATAATGTAACAGGAAACCTGAACGGACCTGAGTTTATGGCTGATCCAAAAATTAAAACTTTAGATTAGTTAATCTTGATTCCGAACGAGCTGAGGAATCTTATTACTGAGAATATTATTTATCATTCCAAAATAGAGATACCGGCTAAAATCAAATAAAAATGCCAGGTTTCAATTACCTGGCCCAAAATCCAACAATGTGAAATCCCTTCATTATATGATATACCTTTTTACCGGCAGAATCATATTCTAATTTTCTTACTTGACTGTGCCAGTTGTTGCCCGGTATCTGGTCATAATGTCAAACAATCTTATAAATTTTTTAAAATATTAACTGCGTT
>CAYPKL010000479.1:0-5064 GCA_964411285.1 uncultured Rikenellaceae bacterium | reverse complement strand
ATGGAGATATACTCCTGCAACAGCAGCATTTTCAGGGTCATAGCCCTGCGCCAGGAGAGAAAGAAGTATTCCTGTAAGAACATCTCCACTACCTGCTGTAGCCATACCAGGATTGCCTGTACTATTAAAATATACTTTCCCTTCAGAAGTAGCTATTGAAGTGCAGGCGCCTTTTAAAACAACAATACAACTATATTTAGATGCAAATTCAATTTGTTTTTCAAGTCTCTCATAACTATTTTCTGATTTCCCGGCAATCCTTTCAAATTCCTTAGGATGAGGCGTGAGAATTGTGTTCTCCGGTAAGACAGAGAGCCATTTCTTGTTTACTCCCAGAATATTAATACCGTCTGCATCTATTACAATCGGTTTAGTGCGGTTTAAAAGCACTGAATGAAATGCTTTCTGTGTAATTGGATCAATGCCTATTCCCGGTCCGATACCTATAGCATCAAACGGTTCAGTATCCTTTATCTCTGATATTATTTTCTCATTATAATCACTCCTTGTCATTACTTCGGGGCAGGAAGTCTGCAGTATTTGATTGCCTGACCCCGGTACATGAGATGTCAGAAGTCCTATACCGCTTCTCATTGCAGCTTTTGCCCCAAGAATTGCCGCTCCCATTTTACCATACGACCCGGCAATTAGAAGTCCATGACCATAAGTACCTTTGTGATCAAATTTTTTTCTCTTCTTTATTAATGGGGTCAGCAGATCGCCTTCTGAAAATGAATACGGGGTTGCAGTCTCTCTTATTACCATTTTATTCAGACCAATAGGTAATATAATCCATTCACCTGTAAATTGAGAATTTTCAGCGAACATAAATGACAGTTTGGGAAACTGAAAGCTCAGGGTAAAATCAGCTGTAATTATTGTTTCCGGATTATTTGTTCTATTATCTTCCCCGAACATTCCTGAAGGTATATCAATTGAAATAACAGTGCACTCCGCCTGGTTGATAAGTTTTATCACTTCGGAAGCCAGTCCTTCGGCAGGCCTTGTTAATCCTGAACCGAATATTGCATCAAACACTACATCTTCTGATGTTAATGCAGGGAAGTGATCAATGACACCAATATTTGTAAAAGGAACATTTGTTTCCCTGACAAGTCTCTGTTGATTTATTGTCCAGTCATTTGAAGTCTTTTCAGAAAAACTCAGATTGAAAACTACTACATTAAACCTGTTCACTGACAGCATTCTGGCCAGAGCCAACCCATCTCCTCCGTTATTTCCGGGGCCTGTAAAGATGAGGATACGTCTCGACCTGTCAAAATTGTCCAAATACCATCGGAACACCTGGCTTGCAGCCCTTTCCATCAGGTCAACAGAAGATATTGGTTCAGCACGGATAGTACCGTCATCAATTTTTTTTATCTGATCACATCTGAAAATTTTCATTCATTAATTTAATTATCTGCAAAATTACGATCTTACCCCGGTTTTTAAAACAAAGTTGATTTTTTACTATAAAAAAGATAATATATATTTGTTTTTACCTGAATTGATATTCATTTGATTTATTTCACCAAATTAAATAATTCATTGGCCGTCTGATCGCAATCAATTACTAAACAGTTAAATATAAGAAAAAATGCTTAAGAATCATCCAAAAGGATTACTGGTTGCCTTCTTCTCAAATATGGGAGAGAGGTTCGGTTTTTATACAATGATGGCCATTCTGGTTCTTTTTCTGCAGGCTAAGTTCGGACTTACAGCTGAAAAAGCCGGGGGTATCTACAGTTGGTTTTATTTCGGCATTTATGCACTGGCTCTCCTTGGCGGTATTCTGGCAGATTCAACCAAGAAGTATAAACTTGTAATTCTTGCAGGCATAATAATCATGTTTGCCGGGTACGTAATAATGGCCGTACCAGGAATGTCACTGACAATAACCGTTATAGGCTTGATGACCATTGCTCTGGGCAACGGGCTCTTCAAAGGCAACCTTCAGGCAGTGGTCGGACAGATGTACGATGATCCCAGGTATTCGAAACTAAGAGATACGGCGTTCATGATCTTTTATATGGGAATCAACGTGGGAGCCTTCTTTGCCCCCTTTGCTGCCAACGGAATGCGTAACTGGTGGCTGAAAACTAACGGATTTGCCCACGACGGAAGCGTTCCTTCCCTCTGCCATCAATTTATCAACGGAACCCTTACTGATACGCAGGTTTTTCAGCAACTTGCCGATAAGGTAAATCTGTCGGGACCGGTAACTGATCTGTCAGCATTTTCCCATAACTACCTTGATGTCTTCTCAAAAGGGTACAACTATGCCTTTGGCGTTGCTGCGGCAGCAATGGTTATTTCCCTACTGGTATACATTATCTTCAACAAATTACTGCCTGCTAAGGAAGTAAAAGTCACGACTGCAGTGTCGGAAAAGGTTGATTTTAAACCTGTGCCACTTGTTGCTGCAGCTCTGGCTATGGGAATCACTGCTTTTGTTCTTCAACTCCTGAAACAGGTTGACTGGGCAACAGGTTTTGCATTTGGCCTCTTTGCAGCTTTTGTTACCTGGATCATCCTTTCATCCCGCAAGGAAGAAAGGGCCAGGATAACTGCGCTGGTACTGGTCTTTTTTGTTGTAATCTTCTTCTGGATGTCGTTCCATCAGAACGGATTGACACTTACTCTGTTTGCCAGGGATTATACTGTAAAGCAGGTGGGGCCTTTCACCAACCTTTTCTTTACCCTTCCTTCGATGCTGGCTGTTATAGGAGCAATTGCCGGTGTTGTAATACTTTTGTATAAAAATATTAGATCCAAAACAAAAATAATTGGGGGAGTCCTGTTTGCAGTTTCTTTTCTTTTTGCATTGTTTTTCCTTACCGGATTTGACCCCACAACACTTCTCAGCAGGTGGTTCAAGACTTTTGGCCCTCAGAACTCTATTGCACCCGAGGTGTTCCAGTCCTTTAATCCGCTGTTCATTGTGGCTCTTACTTTCCCCGTTATGGGAGCTTTTGCATGGATGAACAAGAAGGGAATAGAACCGTCTACTCCGAAAAAGATCGGGATAGGTATGGTCATTGCAGCCCTTGGATTTATCATTATTCTTATTGCTTCAATAGGTGCCCCCTCGCCCGGGTCGCTCGCAGGAGTTCCGGCAGCTGACGCCGACAGGGTGTCGCCATACTGGCTGATGAGCAGCTATCTTGTACTTACTGTTGCAGAACTATTCCTGAGTCCGATGGGACTCTCATTCGTCTCTAAAGTAGCCCCCTCACGCTTCCAGGGACTAATGCAGGGCGGCTGGCTTCTGGCAACTGCTGTCGGAAATAAATTACTGTTCATTGGCACACTGCTCTGGGACAAGGTTGCATTAAGCACTTTGTGGCTGGTATTCATTATTTGTTGTTTAATATCAGCTACTTTTATTTTTTCGATTTTAAAAAGGCTCGAAAAAGCATCTTCAACAAAATGATTTTAAAATGTTAAGTATTTAGTAATATTTGCTTTTATTTTCATTATTTTCCTGATGCATTATTGATATTTGTACCTATTTTAGGTGTATAACCTGATTTTTACTATTTTTGTGTCTTTTATTTTTGCATCCTAAGGATGCTATTTTATTATTTATATGTAAGGATATGAAAGTCCAAAAATTTGGCGGATCATCTGTTGGAACTCCGGAAAGAATAAGGAACATTAAGAAAATCATTGATGCTGAATCCTTACCCTGTGTTGTTGTTATATCTGCCTTTCAGGGAGTGACGGATTCGCTGAAAAAAGCGAGTGAGCTTGCAGCCGCGCATGATCCCGGTTATATTGTTCTTCTGGATGAAATAATAAATAAACATATCGTTTTCACCAATGATTTACTGACCGGGGAGAGTCAGACGACGGCCTTAAATAAAATCGAAGCAATCTTCATCGGGTTAAAAGAGATTCTGAATGGTGTCTATCTTGTCAGAGAACTGAGTAAATACTCTCTCGACAAGGTACTTAGCGCAGGTGAATTAATATCGTCTTTAATAGTTTCGCTCTTCTTCAGAGGCAGTATTCTTATTGATGCAAGGGATCTGATTAAAACGGATGATAACTTTGGAAACGCATCTGTCGATTTCGAGCTTACAAATCCACTTATCAGGAAGAGCATTTTAAAGAGAAACAAACTCATTATAATCCCAGGGTTCATTTCAAGTAACATCAGCAATGAAACTACAACCCTTGGCCGGGGAGGCTCTGATTATACCGCAGCAATTATTGCAGCGGCAATTAATGCCGATGTACTTGAAATATGGACGGATACTGACGGATTTATGACAGCTGATCCTAAAAAGGTTGAAAAAGCCTATGCCATAAATGCGCTTACCTATTCTGAAGCAATTGAATTGTCACATTTTGGAGCCAGGGTCATATACACTCCTACCCTTCGGCCGGTATACAAAAAGCAAATTCCTGTTTATGTAAAGAATTCCTTTAACAGTAATATAGAGGGTACCCTGATCAGTGGAAAATCCTCAAATGGTTCAGTAAGCCCTATTAAAGGAATTTCATCAATTGACCACATTGATTTAATTACACTCCAGGGAACTGCAATGGTAGGTGTATCAGGGACATCGATGAGACTTTTCGGAGCCCTGGCCGGAAGAAATATAAATATCGTGCTTATTACACAAGCCTCTTCAGAATATTCCATAACCTTTGCAATTGATCCTGTCTTCACAAGACAGGCGTCGGAAGCAATCAATCTGGAATTCAGCAGAGAGATCACGTACAGCAAAGAAATGAAGGTTTTAATTGAGCGTGATTTATCCATTATAGCTATTGTGGGTGAAAAGATGAAAAACACTCCCGGAATTTCAGCTACTCTTTTCAGGTCGTTGGGAAGAAACGGGATAAATGTCATTGCAACAGCACAGGGTTCATCTGAATTAAACATTTCAGTAGTTATAAAGAATGAAAACCTGAAACGGGCTCTTAATGTGATTCATGACGGTTTTTTCCTTTCAAGATACAAGGAATTGCATCTTTTTTTGGCCGGGACGGGAAATGTAGGTTCAAGTCTGATACGACAGCTTCAAAAACAGCACGATATATTGTTGAAAG
>CAYPKL010000478.1:0-2748 GCA_964411285.1 uncultured Rikenellaceae bacterium | reverse complement strand
TTGGATTAGTTTAATATTTTTCATTTCATCAGGCTTGATCATTTTATTTTCAATAAAAACCGACGGTTTCGTTTGGTTCTTTTTATAATAAATCTCAGCAAGCACCAGCTTGCCTTTCTCCCATTCCATATTTATCTTATATCCGCCCCTGGCTTTCAATCCGGTAATTTTTCCTGTTTGAAATTCATCAGGCAATGCCGGTAAAAAGTGTATCATATCGAGATGCGACTGAACAAGCATTTCGGCAATACAGCCGGGAACAGATGCTGAACCATCCAGCTGAAAATGGCAATTTAAATCACCCTCCATAAATAAATCTGCCCCTCCCGAATTGAAATTCGCATGCTGATAAGTGAGGCCATTCTCGAATCCTTGTTCGGTGAGCATCTCGGTCATTATCTTATTTGCACGGTTACCATCCATCAACCTTGTCCAGCACCACATTCTGTGAGCCCTGGCCCAATTTCCTCCTGACGCTGTTTCCTGCATTGAAAACCGGCCGTCTCCCCTCATGTCCAAAGATTTTTTTGCAGCAATGGCTAGTTCGGGTGTAATAACTGGATGTATTTGCTTTCCTGGATGAACGGCATATAAATGAGCAATATGCCTGTGATGGCAGTCGGGATTGTCAATATCTTCGTACCATTCCTGTAATTGCCCGTATTTCCCGATTTTTAGTGGCAGTAATTTTTCACAGGTTTTAAGAAGAGAATCTGCAAATTCAGAATATCCTAAAACTTTTGCTGCATCTGATGTATTGGTGAATAAATCCCTTAACATCTCAATATCCTGGTAGACTCCGGCAATATTATAGCAGTACTTGTCACTTTCAAAATCATGGAAAGCCGGATTAAGTCCTTTTTCTGTGATTAGAGCACCATGTTCCGCAGAAACAGTCGGTGCTGTAATAAAATAGCCTTTAAAAGGAACAAGATTACTGAGCCAGAAGATACTTGCATCTCTTAACAGGGGATAAGCCTTATTTTCAAGGTACATTGTGTCCTGTGTGAAGGCAAACTGATCCCATACATGCTGACAATGCCAGGCAGCTCCCATAGGGAACATACCCCATGGATGACCCCCTATGGGTGCAGCATGACCCCAGATATTACCAGTTGTGTGGCTGACCCAGCCATCGGTACCATAAACCCGTTTCGCGACTTCATGGCCCGAAATGGCCATATCTTCAATCCAGTCCAGATATGCCTCCTGGCATTCGGCAAGATCCGTTGGCCCGCATGACCAGTATATCTCCTGGAGATTGATATTACTCTGATAATTTCCGGCCCAGGGTGCAGCCTTAAAGGCATTCCAGACTCCCTGGAGGTTGGCCGGCAAAGTGTTTGGTCTTGATGAGCTTATTATCATGTAGCGGCCGAGGTTGAAAGCGAGGACTTTAAACCCAGGATCAGATTTACCCGATTTTAACCTTTGAAACCGTTCATTCGTCGGAAGCTTTTCAATCTCCTTTTTTCCTTCCAGTGAAAATTTGACCCGGTCAGATAATGATCTGTAGTCCTTAATATGCCTTGATTTTAATTGTTCAAAATCAAAATTGTCAAGATTCTGAATTATTCTCCGGGTAATATTCTCAGGATCCTCCCCTGTATAATCAGGATATTCCATTTTGTAATTGGTTGCAACAGTAAGGTATACTTCAGCGGCATCGGCATTGGTAACCGTAAGATATTCTCCATCTTGTCCAACAGAACCTCCTTTGTTTTTCACATTTATAAACACCTGAAATGGGCGATGATTGCCATTAATAAATCCTTTTACCCGGTATGTGTTATTTGCAATCTCCGTCTTCGAAGAATCCTGTGCTATCTCCATACAAAGCCTGAAAGATGTTTTCCCCGGCTCATCAGCTGAAAATTTCATAGCCAGGACTCTGTCGGGATAAGAACAAAAATACTCTCTTTTAAAACCCAGATTGCCTGTCTCGTATTCAACCAGGCCCAAAGAATTTTCCAGATCCAGACTTCTTATATACCTCTCAGTTTTACCAGAATGATAGGGGAATTTTATTTTCAGGTTACCAACCGAGGTGAAATGGCCAAATGATTCTGAAGATCCGAAAAAATCTGATGTCACCAAACTATCTGCTTTTTGGATCTCCCCGTTTACAATCGCCGCTCTTATGAATGGAAGAGACTTATTGGCTTTTGGATTTATTCCTGCCTTTTCCCAGTCGTTACCGGCAGGTTCTCCGGTCCACATGCTTGCCTCTGAAATTGTCAGAACCTCTTCTTCGATTCCTCCAAGAAACGAAGCTCCGAAATAGCCGTTTCCTAAATGTAATGCCTGGCTGTTCCAGTATCTGCCCGGATAGGTGTACCATAACCTGTTATTGTTGTCAATCTGATTTTTGTTCCCTGTACAGGAGCAAAGTAATAAGCCTGCGATTATTAGTATGATGTCTTTCTTATGATTCATTTGTTAACCATTTTAGATCTTACTTATTTTATTTTTATTTGTAATCATCCTTTCTATCGACATCAGATTCATCATCAGGTATCGCACCTGGTGGAAATTATCTTTTCTGAAAATGCTTATCTCCGGGCGCTGCTTATCATTTCCAAAACGATCCACAGCCTGCCTCCATACTCCGTTCCCTGTGTTCGCCATGGTCCTCAGAGCATATTCCCTTCCCCGTTCATACCACTCCCTGGCCCACGTTTCACCAGTGTATTCCAGAATTGTCATTGTTGCAACCAGCAATTCGGTATGTGCCCACATTACTTTCAG
>CAYPKL010000477.1:0-3125 GCA_964411285.1 uncultured Rikenellaceae bacterium | reverse complement strand
ACCTATCAGTGGCCGTTTGACCAGCCTTTCTACCTGTTGATCGATCAGCAAATGGAACATGAATGGCCGGGGAAGATAACCAATCCGGAAGAACTCCCGATAAACATGACTGTTGACTGGGTCAGGTTGTACCAATAAGCAAAGTATTGATGAATTTGAGTTTTTGCAGTCTTAGCAGCGGGAGCAGCGGAAATTGTTATTACCTGGGTAACGGGTTTCATGGAATATTGATCGATGCCGGAATTTCAGCAACCTCCATCCGTAAGTTTCTGAAGAATATGGGTATTTCCATGCAGAGCATTATGGGTGTCCTGATAACGCATAATCATATAGATCATGTCAAAGGATTGGAGGTTCTTACAAGGAAAAACGGCCTTCCCGCATTCACCACAAATAAAATCTGGAAAAGCATTCTCTCTCCTCATAAGAATATATCCGGAGACTGCATCCGCGAAATTCCATTAATGCAAAAGTTCCATCTGGCTGGTTTTGATATCGAGGCATTTCCGGTTTGTCATGATGCTCCTGAAACGATAGGATTCCACATTTGTGCCGAAGGAAAAAAAATAACAATCGCTACCGACCTTGGACATATTTGCCAAACCTCTGCCCCATATATTAAAGCAGCTAACTTACTTGTCATTGAGTCAAATTATGATGAGCAGATGCTGGTGAATGGAAATTATCCTCACTTTTTAAAAGCAAGGATACAGTCGGACCATGGTCATTTAGGGAACCATCAGACCTCAGCTTTTCTGGCAGATATTTTTAGCGACAATCTGAGTAATATCTGTCTTGCCCATCTGAGTAAAAACAATAATACCCCCGAAATGGTGCTCCGGAACCTGCAGCAGACTTTTTCAGAGAGAGGCATTATCCTGAATGGCCACCAGCAAATATCAATTCTGAACCGTAATATGCCATCTGATATGATAAGGTTGATTGAATAGGCAAAATGTTTAGAAGACCACCTGCAGAATGAAACTAAGCTAAGTATCGAACATTATCAACCACAAAATGTTATAAGTGGTGAATCCTACTTTCAGATACTAAAAATACAATACATTATCATAAAGCCTGTTCAGAGACATTCACTGCAAGCAATTCTGCCAGGTTAAGCAGAGTTTAATCGGACTAAAATGTACAATCACATACGGGAAGGAATTCACAATGCCTTCATTAAAATCTTTATTTTAAGTCTGACTATTTCCGGTTCTCAGCCTTATATTCTTGCACAGTCAAATGATAAAGCGCCAAAAGTGGCCCTTGTTCTGAGCGGAGGGGGCGCTCTTGGCATGGCTCATGTAGGAGTGTTAAAAGTAATGGAAGAGGCCGGATTACGGCCTGATTATATCACAGGGGTGAGCATGGGAAGTATTATCGGGGGAATGTATTCAGTCGGCTATACTGCTGACAGCATTTATAAAATATTAAAAATGATGGACTGGGAGCTTCTCTTTTCCAGATCTATCCCCGAAAACAAAGTAATATTCCCCGAGAAGGAACATTTTAACAATAGTATAATATCACTGCCTGTTTCAGTTAGAAAGATTAAGCTTCCTTCTGGTCTTATAAACGGTCAGCAAATTGAAAATCAACTTAATTATTATTTTTGGCCAGCGGCAGGAATAAATGATTTTTCAAAACTTCCGATTCCCTTCATGTGTCTGGGCGCTGATATTTTAACAGGGAGAATTGTCGAACTGAAAACAGGTTACCTGCCTGAAGCTATCAGGGCAAGTATAGCTATTCCCACAATCTTTACACCTGTAAAAATCGATACTGCGCTTCTTGTCGACGGTGGAGTTCTCAGGAACTTTGCAGCCGGAGAAGCCAGAAAAATGGGAGCAGATATCATAATAGGATCCTATACCGGCTTTCAGGTATATACTGAGGACCAATTACAATCAATGCCTGAAATAGTCAGGCAGATCGTGTTCCAGAGAAGCAGTGAGGATTTTCAGACTCAGAAACAAATTACTGATCTGCTGATAGAACCAAATCTTGAGGGATTTTCGCGAATGGCATTTGCCAGTATCGATTCGATTATTGAAAGAGGATATAAAGCAGCCTTACCGCATAAAGAGTATTTTAAAAAACTGGCAGATTCACTGAATCGCTTAGAAACGCGGAAACCACTTGAAAATATCCTTGACAGGCAAACCTTCGTATTTGATAAAATTGAATTAACGGGGAATAAAATATATCCTGATTATCAGATTCTTGGTTTTCTTGATATCGGGGCGGGAGAAAAAATTGACAAGAAACTTATAAATGAAAGAATCGATCTTCTTTATGGAAAAAGATGGTTTGAAAAAGTAAAGTACAGAATATTATCCAGGAATGATTCTCTGGTTCTTGTTATCGATTGCATCGAAGAACCTAAGGTTATGCTTTATGGAGGAGTCTATTATGACAACTATATCAGGTCGGGAATAGTGTTCAGAATGACCTTTAAAGACCTGTTGACCCGAAAATCTTTCATAGATCTCGACTCCTATGTAGGCCAGTTCTATAGAGGTAAACTGACTTTACTGCAGTTTATCGACCGTAATCAAAAAGTCGGTATAAGGACAGTTTTTTATGTAGATAACACCCGCGTGCCAGAGCTTTTAATCAAACGTGAATCGGGAAGATTATTTATCCGTGATTTTTATACAGAGCTATCTGTCATTAAATATTTGGGATTGAACCACTTGATGAATATTTCAGTTAACCTTGGAAACAGCAGCTTTGCTCCGGATTTCATTTCCTTAAACCATCTGAATAAAGTGTCATATAAATATCTGTCAGGAAGCTATAATTATCAGATAAATACACTTGATACAAAGCATTTTCCGGACAAAGGGACCTTGCTTCAGTTAACGGCGGGTACATCAAAGCTTTTATCAGGCAGGATCCGTACTGATTTTATGAAAGAAACTTATAACGCGACAAATCCCGGTGAATTTTCATTTAAAAGGACATTCTCACTTTTAGGAAGTTTCAGACATTATTTTCCAACCGGAAAAAAAACAACCCTTTCCTTTAAAGGAGACCTGCTTCTTACTTATGATCCCGATTCGGTCACTTCGTTACATAACCTGTATTATCTGGGTGGAATTGAATCACTTAACCGCAGATCG
>CAYPKL010000476.1:0-4044 GCA_964411285.1 uncultured Rikenellaceae bacterium | reverse complement strand
GTGAATTTATAATCTCACCGTTTACTGTACAGAATGCCTGTCTGACTATTACAAAGGATGCAACAGAGACCACCTACGATCAACTGGGAGACATCCTGCATTACACAATAGTTGTTACCAATACCGGTAACGTGACATTGATGGATGTACTGGTAACAGACCAGCTTACCGGAGTAAATCAGACTATTCCGACCTTGTTGCCGGGAGCAGCCAACGCGTTAACTATAAACACTCCTTATATTATTAAACAGGCTGATCTGGACAACACTAAAGTTGATAATACAGCTCATGCTGCGTACATATTCAATCGTTTACCCTATGATATATCTGCAAGCGAGAGTGTTCCAATCAGTAATCTGCCTCCTGTAATATTCTGTCCGGATCCAATCATTGTTAAAAACTGTGAAACTCTGGTCAGCGGGCTTTCAGCTTCAATTGAGGACCTGAATAGTAACATAGTGTCACTTACCTGGACAATGACCGGAGCAACTACTGCTTCATCTCCTACAAGCGGCATTAATAATCTCGACAGCTATACATTCGGTATTGGAGTGACAACAATAACATATACCGTAACTGATGCGTTCCAGTTATCGAGTTCATGCAGCTTTACCGTAACAATTGAGGCCGGCACTTTTGTTATGCCACCTAACACCAGTGAGACTGTTGATTGCGTTGGCGATATAGTGGTGCCCAAACCTCCTGAAGTAAAAGATGCCTGTGGCAACCCAATCATTCCTGTTGCCGGAAAGACGCCTGTTGCTCCTGCATGCGAAGGAGAAATGGTTTATAGCTGGGTATATACTGATAAAGATAAAAAGAGCTATACCTGGACACATACTATAACAATAAAATATAAGCCATTTGGTCCGGTTACACCAACCTTCAGTACCATAGCATGTGTTAAGGATATCTGGGATGGAATTCTGCCTGCTATGCCTGTCGTTACAGATAATTGCGGCAATGTGCTTATTCCATCAGGACCGGTCAAATCCACTCTTCCAACTTGTGAAGGAAGCAAGACCTGGACATGGACATACACCGATTGTGTAGGAAACAAACAACAGTATGTTCATACGGTAACAGTTGAAATGCAGCCGTTTGCACCTATAACTCCGACTTATGGCACTGTTGAATGTGTTAACCAGATCTGGGACGGAATAGTGCCAAAGCTTCCTGTTGTCACCGACAATTGCGGTAATGTCCTTGTACCTAAAGGTCCGGTTAAGACCAACCTTCCGAAATGCTCAGGGATCAAAACATGGACCTGGACTTACACAGATTGTGCAGGAAATTCACAGGACTATGTACATACTGTGGAAGTAATGCCTAAGCCATTTAAGGAGATTGCTCCCACATCCGCTACTTTTGCATGTGGTGATGATATCAGGCTTCCAATGCTTCCTTTGGTTAAGGATAATTGCGGAAATATACTTTCCCCGGCGGGACCGGTTATTACAATGCTCAATGATTGTGCAGGATCGAGGATATACACCTGGACATACACTGATTGCGCAGGCAACAAACGTGATTATGTGCATACAGTAACAATTAAACCTCCCAAACCTTTTGGTTCGATTAAACCTACATTTGCCACAGTGGCTTGCGTCGGCGATATCTGGGACGGTAATCTGCCCGCACTTCCTTTGGTTACAGATGCCTGCGGCAATATTCTTAAACCTTCAGATCCTGAAAAATCAAACCTTCCTGAATGTGAAGGAGTTAAAACATGGACCTGGACTTATACCGATTGCGCGGGTAATACACAGAAATATGTGCATACCGTGACGGTTGAAAATGAACCATTTGCAGCTATTGCACCAACGTCTGCAACATTTACATGCGAGAAGGATATTGAATTGCCTGTGCTTCCTGTAGTTAAGGATAACTGTGGCAATATTCTTTCGCCGACCGGACCGGCAAGCACACCTGTCGCCGGATGTATCGGATCGAAGAAATTCGTGTGGACTTACAGGGACTGTGAAGGGAACACCCGCGAATATGTACATACAGTCACAATTACGCCAGAACAGTTCGGTGAAATTGAACCAACATCATCAACAGTTGCATGTGTAAATGAGATCATAGAACCTGTTCCACCCGTAGTTACCGACTACTGTGGGAATATTATTACCCCTTCAGGGCCTGTCAAATCTTCACTGCCTGTATGTGACGGATCAAAAACCTTTACATGGACATACACCGACTGTGCAGGTAATTCACGTGATTATGTGCATACAGTGACTGTTAAGAGCACTACTTTCCCGACAATAGCATCTACATCAGCATCATTTGATAATGCAATGGATATAGTAATGCCAGTTCTTCCTGTTGTAACAGATAACTGCGGCAGGGTGCTGAATCCTGCAGGACCGGTTGTAAGTCCGATGCCGGAGTGTGAGGGAGAAGTTACATACACATGGACATTCACTGATTGTGCAGGTCATTCACAGGATTATACACACATTGTTACCATTAAGGGTTGTGTTCCTCTGAATCATTGTACATATACACAGGGATTCTACGGAAATACAAACGGAAAGAACTGTGCATTTATCGATAATGCATATGTTAAGACTGATGCTCTTGCAATGATGAAGTCAGCATTTGGCGACCAGTTATTTGTAATGTTCGGAACAGAAACGGCAGGCAAGTACTTCAAGCTTATGAAGGAAAGTATTACAAACAGCACTACACCCGAAGGTATTTTCCAGATGCTGCCCGGAGGCGGGACGCCTGCTGCACTTATAGGGTCCGCAACTTCCATGGATGAAATGTCGAAGTGGGGTAATGTTCCGCGATCTGTGCAGACGAGTACTTTGGGCAAGATAAAGAACAATCTGCTCAGTCAGACAATCACCCTGTTCTTTAACCTGGGAAATGACAAGTCACTGGGAGATGTTCGTCTGAAAGGCCCTTACATGATAACTGAAAAGAGCACAGAGTGTGGCTCTCTTGTACCTGTTGCCAATTCAGGAATGTACACTGAAATTCCGCAGAGTGTTCTTGATTACTTTGCAGCCAACAATCTTGAGGGTACTGTAAAGGATCTTTTTGATCTTGCAAATAAGGTTCTTGGCGGTGAAATAATCAATCCGGCAGTTTCGGCAGGAGATGTAACCTCAGCAATTGATGCAATAAATGTAGGCTTCGATGAGTGCAGGATACTGGTTAAGTTCACTTCAACAAAACCCGATGTTCCCAAGGCTGCATCTGCAACTTACGAAGTGGGCAAGAGAACTGATACAGGAGAAACTACTGAGGTTGTTCTGACTGTCTATCCGAATCCGTTCCCAACAGTTGTTAAGTTCCAGCTTGACATGGTTTATGATTCAAAGGTCAAAGTGGAGATATACAGTCTGAACGGAGCTTTGCTTAAGATCATCTTTAATGAAGAGTTAAGGCAGGGAGATGTAAGAACAGCTGAGTTTGACGCTTCGATTTACGCACATTCGGCATTCCTGTATAAGGTTGTCACGAATAATGGCATCAAAAGCGGTACTGTTATGAAGATGAAATAACCTGGTTTGTAGAATAGTAAAGGGCTGTCGGAAACGGTGGCCCTTTTTTATAGGTACAGGGCGCTGGGCGCTGGACGCTGGGAAAAGGATACTGGACTCTAAAGGCACTGGACACTGGACACTGGACGCTGGGCGCTGGACACTGGACACTGGACGCTGGGCGCTGGACACTGGACACTGGACACTGGACGCTGGACGCCAGGTAGATCAGAGATACCACCCGTATCCCAGCGCCCAGAGTCCAGTGCCCAGCGCCATTATCTTACAAAACTTTTATTATCTTTATACTTTAAGTGCTAAATTATTTATTAACCAACATCGCTGCATCATGAGTAATTTTGAGAATCTTAAGGTATGGCATAAAGCCATCGAATTGGCTGTATCAGTTTATAGAATAACAGCTGATAATCCGTTTTTCCAAAAAGATTATAGCTTAAGGGACCAGTTAAGGAGAGCATCTGTCAGCATTTCAAGCAATATTTCTGAGGGTGACCAACTTGGATCCGACAGACAAGCTATTCGA
>CAYPKL010000475.1:0-4496 GCA_964411285.1 uncultured Rikenellaceae bacterium | reverse complement strand
ACCATACGCATTCGAAGTTGGCGCCCTGCCATGCCCTCAATCTCAGGGCCAAGGTCAACCGTTGCAAGTAACTTCACCGTAACACCTTTCGTTTCAGGTGTCATCTGTTCGTTGCTCATAGTGCTCTCCCTTCTGTATTTTCAGGGCCTAACATAAGATTATTTGTACTAATAGAAAAAGCATTTGTTGTTTTCCATGACCACCTAATCTTAGTT
Source organism: uncultured Rikenellaceae bacterium (assembly GCA_964411285.1). Lineage (GTDB taxonomy): Bacteria > Bacteroidota > Bacteroidia > Bacteroidales > VadinHA17 > LD21. The sequence goes on along the minus strand of CAYPKL010000475.1, from coordinate 4,281 downwards.
GGCTGTAATTAGTTATTTGTTTATTAAAGTTATGAAATCATTGTCATATAATCCAAATCCAGCAAAAAAAGCATGTGTTTAACGTCAGCCAAACTCTTGCTTTGTGAGTTGCTCATTCCGGAATCGGACCACGACCCTTAAACCTAACTTGTTTTTAGAATTAGTAAAGTTATCGGATTTGTACTGAAATGAGTAGATAGAGTTATGTTTTTAGTTTTTGACTGTATTCGTCTTCATCAAGCTTACCATCAAGCCAATCCCTGATGCGGGAATCATCCGGAATCTCAACATTTGTCGCATAATAATCTTTCTGAAGAAAATCGCACTTGCTGATACCTGAATCAATTAAATCACCATAAGCATAGTCAAACGATAACAGAATAATGAGCGATACATAAAAACCGTTATTGGTTGCCGCTTCAAGAACCGAATCGCGTAATCTTGCAGATTCTTTAAACGCCTCTTTAATGAATTCAAAATTAGTTTCCGTTATTTCCTCTTTCCCGGATACTGCTACATAAATCCTCATCTTGTTCGCACTACCACCTAATCCTCCCGATATCATATCCATCGGAGCATCAAGTAGGTCATTCTCAATCCTGAACCTGCAGTAATTCAAAGCTGTCAATGCAAAACCCTTTACATCTCCGAAAAGATTTTCCTGCTCTATCATTCTTTCTATCCTGCGAAAAGATTCAATACTTCCCTCTTTTGCCAGCCTGACAAATTCTGCCTTAGGATCAGACCCGAGTTTGGATAATGCAATTTCATCTTCCAGATAATGAAAAAACTCCGAAAATATTTCAGGACAGATTCCCTCTTCTACGATTCTGATTTCATCATCCCCCTTGGCTTGACTATTAAGTGATGGTTTGCTTTTCACGGAGTATTTATTTTCTTGAAAATTCAATTAGAGATTTATAATTCTCATTGTCAGCAAGATGAATCGCTTCCAGATACTCTTTTCTCATTGTATTTTTCTTTGATAAATCTGCTCTTCCCCAGGTAAAAACTGGTTTCTTAAAAATATTTGAAATCATAATGTCACCAATAAGCCTCGAATGCCTCCCATTCCCGTTTGGGAACAAATGAATCTTAACTATCCTGTGGCTGAACCTGATTGCAATTTCATCATTACTGTAAGTTTTATTTTCGATCCAATACCTGCAATCATCAATTAGTTTTCTGACTTCAATGGAAATAAAGTGCTTATCAACTCCAATATTCTTATTGGTCTTTCTCTTTTTTCCGGCCCATTCCCAAACTTCCCCAAACATCTTCCTGTGGACAAATAAAAGGAAATCTTCATTCAGAATTTCTTCAGTGCTGAACCTGGTTTTTATTGTCCATTCAATAGCCTGCTGAATATTTGCCTGTTCAAATTCATTTAGCTCTTCTCTTGTTGAAATGGTTGGAATTAACAATCCTTCCTTTTCTTCTTCGTCCAGGGGCGTCTGGCCTTCAATATATTCGATATTTAATCCCATAGAAACCTCGGCATCTCCCTGACAAAATCATCAGCTTTTTCCCTGACTGCTTTTTTAATCCTTCCCGGACTGTTTCCTTGATCCTCAATTTGCATTGTTGAAGATGCCCTGCTAACAATTTCCCCTGCAATTTCATAAGCACGCTGTTCAATCATATCCTTGAGTTTGCCATTTTTAGGTATAAATCCATAGATAAGTTTTAAATTCATTGCTTCTGCAAATTGTCTTAAGACTCTTAATGAAACAGTACCATCCATTTCCCTCTTTTCAATTTCTTTAACACTTTGTGGGGTAATAGCCATTCTGCTTCCCAATTGTCTCAACGACATTCCTAAAGCCTTCCTAATAGCAAATATCCATCCTGTTGAAGGCACCGATATTCTTTCTGCTTTCTTTAACAAAAGAATCTTTTTATCAATTTGTTCCAGGATTAATGTTTGTTTTTTCATAAGGATATAGCCTTAAATATAATGTTCAAATTTAATACTATAACCTGATAATTACAAATTTATTTTAAGTAAAAAGCCTTAATGGAGTGTAAGCTTACCTCACATCCAGATCCTCAATCGGACTCCTTACCGCAACCAGATTCCGCCTGCTCACATGTGTGTAAATCTCAGTAGTACGCGTACTCTTATGCCCTAATAACTCCTGAATGTACCTGATATCAAGCCCGTTCTCGTGAAGATGCGTCGCATAACTGTGACGCAAACTGTGCACCCCTACATCCTTCTTGATACCTGCCCTTAGCAAAGCATCCTTGAATACACGGTATACACTTTCCGATGAATATCTTCCTCCGGTCTGCCCCTCAAATCTCCCTCCCCCCTTCTCCCGGTCTCCTCTTCATCTCCTCCTTGCCGGATCACTATGCATGCTTCTGAAACTTGTCAATGTACTTATGCTTTTTGCAGGAAGATCAAGTGAAATGGTTTTCCCGTCCCTGATATTGATCTCCCTCAACGGGTCCATCCTGAAATCTGGATTTGTAACTTCCTGTTGAGTTACACGATAGAGGTACAACTTCTGAGCATCAACTCCTGTCATCATGATTCTTACAACCAGGGAGGTATCGCTTTTGTTAAGAATATAGGTTGTAAGCTTTCCTTCAGGACTCTTAAGGGTTTGAGAGAGAATTGCCGGATTGATTATTGTATCAGTAAGTACAACAGAGGAGTGTTTTGCCATGAAGCGTGTGATTATCCCGTAACCGTAGAAAGCCTCAGGTTCTACCTCAATCTTATCATAGTACTTTTTATTTTCAATATCCCAGGTTCTTATCAGCTGAAATTGTCCGTCGAGATCACCCCTGTTGGTGAAGCTCCACCTGTTGAAAGCACTTACCCCGGCACTCAGCCCTCTAAGCACCGACTCGGCATTCGAGAGGGCTGCTGCAAATGACTTTGGTCCGGGATTGCTGTCCTTCCAGCCTATTCTCATATCGCCTATCTCTGAAAGAAATAGCGGTTTATTGTGTTTCCCGGCCCACTCCGCCCAATCCTCAATTATCTTCTGTTTCTCCTCATCTATACCCTGGTAAGAGTGAATATCATATGCTCCGATATACTGGTCAAAATCGATTTTTGTTTCATCAAAAACAGGAAGGTCCGTCCAGTCAGGTCCAGATATCGGGATGTTCAGATTCTTGTTGTCAAGTGCCTTTCTTACCTCTTTCCATGCAGGAGTCACCGGGGGGTTTGTTTCGCCCATGCTCCACCACGAACCCCAGCTTCCACCCGGAGGCTCATTGGTAATGCAAACCCATCTGATACAGCTGTATTTTTTTGTTTTTGTAAGATGTTCCACAAGAGTTGCAATACCTTCGGCAAAATCCTCAAGCGACTTAGGTGCGCTCAGTAATGGCTGAACACCGGGATATGAGTTCCACCTTACATTGTGCCACATCTGCTGCAGGAATACATCAGCGTTATTGGCTTCGGCCCAGTCGAGTATCTTGTAGAGAGCAACCATCTCTTCGTTGTCCCAGTCGAATTTATTTCTTTCGGGTTCATAAATCCGGGCGCTGAGCTCAACCCTTATGAATGAGAATCCCAACCAGCTCGCATGTTTATAGATCTGTTCCCATGCCTCTGTGTTTGTAACCGGAGGATTTCCTCCCCAGGCGCTTCCGCGGGAATTCCTGTACCGCAAAGCCCATTTATATTCAGGTGATTCATCAATGGTATCTTCGCTTATCGCATGCCATGATGCCCCGATACCACCAGCCATTTTATACCTGACCTGGTCAGTATTTACGGTAATGTCAGCGTTGTCGTTGCTGCATGAATTGAATGCCGCAAACAAAATAGCAGCCAATACAAGATTTTTCATATCAGGAAATTTAGAAGTATTAAAAAATCAACAGAAAGACAGAAAATTCTTCGGTTATTAAGCCATCAAATATTAAATATTTGGTTATGGTTTTTATTTAGTAGCTATCCCTGGGCTCGTTTCCGATTCTGAACTTTATGTTGCCGCCTTTTACAATTTCGGAAAATGGAACAAATGTTCTGTGCAAATCGCTTCCGTTGAGTGACATTGACTGAATGTAAACATTTCCGGGGCTGTTGTTTACTGTCTCTATCACAAACTCTTTTCCCGGATAATATTTATTGTTGAGTTCAATAGCTACCTTATCAAACAGAGGGTTGCCGATTCCAAAAGCTGCCTCGGAATCTGTCAATCCCTTAACATCAAACAATCCCATCGCCGACATCACAAACCATGCTCCAAGCTGACCCTGATCCTCATCCTGCCCGTACCCGTAACCATGGATTCCTTCAGTACCATAAAA
>CAYPKL010000474.1:0-7907 GCA_964411285.1 uncultured Rikenellaceae bacterium | reverse complement strand
ATGATTTTCGTTAACGACCTTTGGACTTTGACAGGTGTCCCGGGATGGCTGGAACATGCTGAAAGAGGGGTGGATGGTATAGGCCTGGCTGATGTCGTATTTCCGGCATTCCTGTTTATTGTCGGTTTGTCGCTTCCTTATGCGATCAATAACCGCAGGAAAAAAGGGGACAACGAATGGCAGCTTATAGGGCATGTTTTGACAATATCTCTTGCTCTGATAATAATGGGCGTGTTCCTGGTGAACGGAGAGACTTACAATGCAGAGGCAACGGGGATGGCAAGATATCTCTGGAACCCGCTATGCTGTTTATCGTTTATCCTGATTTGGAACAGCTATCCAAAAGCTGCAAACAAATACCTGGTTTGGGCTGTAAGGATTGCCGGCATAGTGTCACTGCTGGTGCTTGCAATTATTTACAGAGGTGGTGAAGCCGGGAGTATAAGGCACTTCGCACCCCAGTGGTGGGGTATCCTGGGGTTGATAGGGTGGGCTTACCTTGCCAGCGGTGTGATAATGGTCCTGTCAAAGAACAATTTTTTAGTGATACTCGGCGCCTGGGCTTTCTTCTGTATTCTGAGCATGGCATCTAAATCCGGATTCATTCCGCGTCATAGTGTAATCTCGTTCATTCCCGGTGCAATTCTCGGGGGAACTCTTACAGGACTAACAATGGGGGGCGTACTTACTTCATTTATCTTTCAGTATTTTATTAATCGAAAGGATAATAAATGGTTAACGATCACTTTATTGCTGTTTTCAGCTTTGCTAATCGGATTATCTGTGATTACGCGACCATACTGGGGACTGGCAAAGCTTGGTGCTACTCCGGCCTGGCTTTTCCTTTGCAGCGCTTTTACAATACTTGCATTCCTGATTATATACTGGATCGCTGATGCTGGAGGGAAATCCAGATGGTTTGACCTGATAAAACCTGCAGGTACGGCAACATTGTTATGTTACCTGGTACCATATTTTGTTTATTCAATAAGGACAGCCTTTCATCTTCAATTACCTGAAGTATTTGTGACCGGTGGAGTCGGCATTATCAAATCTGTCCTGTTTGCATTGCTTTGTACAATTATAACCGGGGTATTGATCAGATTTGGAGTTAAGTTGAAACTGTAAATTTATTCATTTAAATAATCTTACGCGAATAGAGGAATGAATTCTTAAATCCCGGAATGGTATTGCCGAATTCATTTTATTATTATATTTATTAGATTTTTTTGACCCAAGAAACTGCAGAATATAAAGTAATTAAACTATGAAAAAATACTCTGTTTATCTGTTTACCTTCCTCCGTATATTAATCGGATGGCATTTCCTTTATGAAGGTATTACAAAGCTCCTTATTCCCGGATGGACGTCAAAGTATTATCTTCTCGGATCCAAATGGATCTTTGCCGACCTGTTTCACTGGATCGCCTCATCTCCGGCGGTATTGAAATTTGTCGATTTTCTGAATATCTGGGGACTGATTCTGATCGGACTCTCTTTATTTGTTGGATTGTTTGTCCGCTGGTCTTCAATTGCAGGTGCTTTCCTGCTTCTTCTTTACTATGTTGCTTATCCTCCTCTCCTTGGCTTTACGTTTGGATCAATCATGGAAGGAAACTACCAGTGGGTTGATAAAAATCTTATTGAACTGGTAATCCTTATCGTTTTTGTATCCCTCCCTTCCGGCTATTTCTTCGGATTGGACCGGTGGATAAAGCGCTGGAAAGAAGAAAAACCCGTTGCTCCTGTCCCCGGTCCGGTAAATCCGGATGCAGGTGAAAGATTTTCAAGTCAGCGACGTGAATTGATTCGCGATCTTATTAGCGTTCCCTTCCTTGGTGCTTTTGCTTATGTACTATACAAGAAGAACAAATGGGTAAGTTTTGAGAAGAAATTTCTGACAGAGAATGTTGACGGAGTAACCAGCGCTACTGTTAAAAGCTTTCAGTTTGCTTCACTCGATGATCTTAAAGGTACGGTACCAAGCGGTAAAATAAAAGATATGGAGCTAAGTCGTCTGGTCATGGGCGGGAACCTGATCGGTGGATGGGGGCATGCCCGTGACCTCATTTATGTTGATGAACTAATAAAAAAATACCACTCTGATGAGAAGGTAATGCAAACTTTTGAGCTGGCTGAGAGATGCGGAATTAACGCGATAATTGTTAACCCCGCAACATTCCGGGTTATAAACAAATACTGGCACGAAACAGCAGGGAAGATTAAAATAATTTCAGACTGCGGCGTCGGTAAAGACTTTCTGGAAGGAATTGAACTTTCTGCCAAAGGAGGTGCTTCAGCAATGTACAGCCATGGCGGCAAGACCGATGCACGCGTTTATAATAATGATATGTCTGTTTTTGATGAGCTTGCAAAAGGAATAGAGCTGATCCGTAGTCTGGGAAAACCTGCCGGAATAGGCGCTCACCGTATTGAGACTATAAAAGCATGTGTGGAACACGGGGTAAAACCCGATTTCTGGGTAAAAACTCTTCACAGCCATGATTACTGGTCAGCCCAGCTGGATCTGGATAAGAAAGACGTAACCGAACCCGGCTGGAAGGACAATAACTTCTGCCTGAAACCTCAGGAAACGATCGATTTCATGAGCAGACTTGAAGAACCATGGATAGCATTTAAAACGCTTGCAGCAGGAGCATTGAAACCTGAAGCAGGATTCAAATATGCATTTGACAATGGCGCTGATTTCATATGCGTCGGTATGTACGATTTCCAAATGGTCAACGATGTGAACATTGTCCTCAATTGCCTTTCTGAGGTTAACAGAACAAGACCATGGAGGGGTTAGCCAAATCTTCCTTCACGCTAAACGCTAAACGCTGAACGCTGAACGCTAAACGCTGAACACTGAACTTTTTAATTTAAGGTAATGATGAAGACCAGAACCAGCATCATCCTGGCAACGATGATGTTTCTCCAGTATTATGTTTGGGGATCGTGGTATGTGACAATGGGCACTTTCATGACTAAAATCCTTGGTTCAACTGGTATCCAGATAGGAGCTGCCTACAGCGCCCTGGCAATTGCCACAATGATCTCCCCGTTTTTCGTCGGGATGATCGCTGACCGTTTTTTCCCGGCACAGAAGGTCATGGGAATCCTTCATCTTGTTGGCGGATTGTTACTGTTTTTCGCTTCACGGATCACGGCAAACGGTTCATTTTATTGGATAATAATGCTGTACTCACTTGCTTACATGCCCACAATTGCCCTTTCAAACAGTGTTGCATTCAGGCAGATGAGCGATCCCGGGAAACAGTTTCCGGTAATAAGGGTTTTCGGTACCGTTGGCTGGGTTATTTCAGGTTTTATGATTGCAGGACTTGGCATAGAACAGACTCCCGGAACATTTTACATGGCGGCGGTTGTCTCAATAGCGCTGGGTATCTTCAGCTTTTTCCTGCCCGATACCCCGCCTCAGGCAACAACTCAATCATCGGCAAGATCAGTTATGGGGATTGATGCTTTTATCCTCTTCAGAGACAAACCCTACCTCATATTTTTCATAGCGGCAATTTTTGTCTGTATACCTCTTTCCTTTTATTTCGGATTTGCCAATCTCTTCCTTAATCAGTCAGGAATGGAGAATGCAGCCGGCAAAATGGTGATGGGACAGATCTCCGAAGCCCTTTTTATTCTTGCAATCCCATTCCTTTTTAACAGGATCGGTGTTAAGAAAATGCTGCTTGTCGGAATGACCGCATGGATACTCCGTTATCTATGCTTCGCCTACGGAAATATGGGGGCGGGTATCTGGATGCTTTATACAGGTATTATACTTCACGGTGTATGCTATGATTTCTTTTTTGTCACAGGATATATGTATACTGAAAAGAAATCAAATGAAAGGATCAAAAATGCCGCTCAGGGATTGTTCACGTTTGTAACTTACGGACTGGGTATGTTTATAGGTACCTGGGTGTCGGGTTTTGTTACTACCTATTACTCTTCCGGCCAGGTTTACCAATGGAAGAATATCTGGTTTATTCCGGCCTATATTGCTGTAGCGGTCCTGGTATGCTTCATTTTTTTCTTCAGGGAAAGGAAGAATATTGAAATCGTTAAATAATGATAGTTACATGCGTTTACGTACATGTAAAACCTGAAGATCTAACAGGTTTTATTCAGGCAACCAGGCTAAACCACATTGAATCAGTTAGGGAGGCCGGAAATCTCAGGTTTGATCTGGTTCAGCAGGCTGACGATCCAACCCGGTTTATGATCTACGAAGCTTATGAATCGGATGATGCTTCCGCCTACCATAAAAACACACCACATTATCTTAAATGGCGTGACACCGTTAAGGATATGATGGCTGAACCCAGGCAGGGTGTAAAATATAACATACTTGAACCATCTGACAGATCGAAATGGTAAAATCCTTTCAGTTTTCACGGCTCCCGTTAATCTATTTCGGAAACGGAAAGATAAAACTGCTCCCCGGATTAACTGAGCGGTTTGGAATAAGGATCTTACTTGTAACCGGTCATAATGCATTTACCGGATCTTCCATATATGATGAACTTATTAAGTCATTTCGGGAAAGAGGTATCAGTTATTGTCAAATATATGTTTCAGGTGAACCATCCCCTGAGTTAATAGATACCTCTGTTGAAAAATTCCGGAATGAGACTTTTAATGTCGTGGTTGCCATCGGCGGAGGAAGTGTTATTGATGCCGGGAAAGCATTATCTGCCATGATGTACATGAAAGAATCTGTTAAAGAATTCCTTGAAGGCATTGGCACCAGGGAACATCCAGGTACAAAGCTTCCGTTTATTGGTCTCCCGACTACTGCAGGAACTGGAAGTGAAGCAACAAAGAATGCAGTGATCTCAGAAGTTGGGAGAAACGGATTCAAAAAATCGCTTCGTCATGATAATTTTGTCCCTGATATTGCAGTTGTTGATCCTGAACTTACGGTCAGCTGTCCCCCTCATATTACTGCGGCAGGAGGGATGGACTGCTTTACTCAGCTTACAGAGGCATTCCTCTCGGATAAATCGAATGTATATACCGACGCACTTGCAATTGAAGGTTTGAAAGCTGTTAAATCATCCCTGATACAATGCTTCCTTAATGGAGAAAATGTCGAAGCAAGATCCGGAATGTCTTTTGCAGCTCTGACTTCGGGAATTTGTCTGGCAAATTCCGGACTTGGAGCTATACATGGCTTTGCTTCATCGGCAGGGGGATTGTTCAATATTCCTCATGGTGTATTATGCGGAACTCTTATGGCCTCAGCCAATGCGATAAACGTAAGGGAATTAAGAAAGACCGGAAGTAATCGGGCGGCTCTTGTTAAGTATGCATTCCTTGGCAGACTCTTTATTGAAACACCTGGTCAGACTGATGATTATTATATCGATGGTTTTCTTGATTATCTTGTGAAACTGACAAACGACCTGAAGCTGCCCCGGTTAAGCAGGTACGGAATCACACATGAGGATATCGGAAATATCTGTAAGATAACAGATATTAAAAACAACCCGGTTAATCTAAACAAGGAAGATCTGGAGACAATTCTATTTGAAAGGCTCTGACCATACATCGCCACCAAACCCCAAACCCCAATCCCCATACCCCAAATCACAAACCCCAAACCCCAAATAATCCATCAAATGAAAACAAAGACTTCAACACTCGCACTCCTTATTCTTTTGTTAATCAATTCACAGTTGATCCCTGCACAGCTTCTTAAAGAAACTGAGGCACAAAAAGCAGAGAGAATGAAATGGTGGACAGATGCCCGTTTTGGGATGTTCATTCACTGGGGCTTATATGCCATGCCTGCCCGTCATGAATGGGTGAAAAATTATGAAAGGCTTACAAATGAACAGTATCAGAACTATTTTGAAAATTTCAATCCCGATCTCTATAATCCAAAGGAATGGGCAAAAATGGCTAAAGAAGCAGGAATGAAATATGTTGTACTTACTTCAAAACATCATGAGGGTTTCTGCAATTTCGATTCCAAATTCACCGATTACAAGTCCACAAATACTCCTTTCGGGAAAGATATAATAAAAGAATATGTTGAAGCTTTCAGGGCAGAGGGACTGAAGGTTGGTTTTTATTATTCACTTATCGACTGGCACCATCCCGATTACACGATTGACAGCCGGCATCCGCAGCGCCAGGAATCAGACACTGCCTATGCAAGACTTAATAAAGGCAAGGATATGAGCAGATACAGGGAATATATGAAAAACCAGGTTAGAGAGCTTCTTACCAACTATGGCGAGATAAGTATCATCTGGTTTGATTTTTCATTCCCGGGGAAGAATGGCAAGGGTCGTAAAGACTGGGATTCGGAAGGGCTTATAAAACTGGCCCGTTCACTACAACCGGGAATCATTGTTGATGACAGGCTTGACCTTAAGGATGTTGAAGGAGGATGGGATTTTACTACCCCCGAGCAGGTGAAAGTCACAAAATGGCCTGAATATAACGGTAAGCGGATAGCATGGGAAACATGCCAGACATTCTCAGGCTCCTGGGGATACTTCCGCGATGAAACCTCATGGAAAAGTCCTGCCCAGCTTATTGAACTGCTGGTCGAATCGGTGAGCAAAGGCGGAAACCTGCTGCTTAATGTGGGGCCGACTGCCAGGGGCACATTTGACTTCAGGGCACAGGAAAGGCTTAAGGCGATGGGAGAGTGGATGAAATATAACAGCCGTTCAGTTTATGGATGCACTGAAGCGCCACAGGGTATTATTTCTCCCGATAATACTGTTCTTACCTATAACCCTGCAACTAAAAGATTATATGTTCATCTGCTGGCGTATCCTATGGGGAGCCTGGCATTGCCGGGATTAGCTGAAAGGATAAAATATGTCCAGTTCCTGCATGATGCATCTGAAATAAAATTCAGAACCGGCGGTGATGAAAACAATACCGGTATTATTTTGCAATTACCCGTTCTGAAACCTCCTGTGGAAATTCCGGTTTTGGAAATATTCCTGAAGTGACATCAACCTGATCAGGAAGTGAAATTAAATTTAAATTTGATTACATCCCCCTGCCCCTCTCAAGGGGGGAATTCTTATTAAAGTTCAATTACCAGTATTGTATCTGTTTCATCAATTGCATCTTTCGGCAATGCCACTGCAATACCGAACGCATCCTGTTTGAATTTCAGCTTTAATGCAGAACCAAAAACCGTAATTCCTTTTATCTTTTTCCCGAAATCCGGAATCAGAAGATTAGGTTCTTCAGGGTTCAATAGATGAACAAAAACCTTATTCCCTTTCTGGGTCGTAACTCCCCATGATTTAGGAGCAACAGGTCCTCCACGTGTTCCATAGACCGTCTCACCGTATTTCTCCATCCATTTTCCAATCTCATTCAGTGTGCTTATAAATTCAGGCTGGATTTTCCCGTTTGGCATAGGTCCGACATTGAGAAGGAAGTTTGAATTATATCCTGCTGATCTCACAAGGTACTGAATAAGATTCTTTGTTGATTTATAATTCTTGTCCTGAAGGTTGAAGCCCCATGAGTTGTTCATTGTTTCGCATGTTTCAAAGGGCAGTTGTCCAACCTGCTGATCTCCGCTGAACCCGGTTGTGTTATGTCCCGGCAGGTCTTTCTCAAACATCTGGAAATCCTCACCTGCGATAGGAGCTAAATGGTGATTGCTGCCCAGCAGACATGCAGGCTGCAGTTTATGGATCAACCCGTAAGTTTTTTCTAGCCTCCAGTCGGCATCTTTCTTGTCCCAGTAACCGTCAAACCAGATGGCTCCTATTTCACCGTACCCTGTTAGCAGTTCAGTCAGCTGTGCATCCATATAATCAAGATATTTATACCAGTCACCGATTTCAGGACGGCCTGTAGTCTGACCTGTATTTCCCCTGGGGAAATAATTATCCTGATACCAG
>CAYPKL010000473.1:0-3497 GCA_964411285.1 uncultured Rikenellaceae bacterium | reverse complement strand
GCGGCGAAATCCTGAGGGGACTGAAAAGACCTGATGAATGTTCGCTTTTTGGATCACTCTGCGTTCCTGATGAGCCGGTTGGAGCATGTATGGTATCCGCGGAAGGTGCATGCAATTCATATTTTAAATATTCTTCAAATGGGTGAGCTTATAACATTGAACCACGGCAGCGGGGGAACACAGACTCAGGATCTGATAAGAAATGTTTTTGCTGCAAAGTTCGGAATGAAAGGGCCAATGACTGATTCTGCAATTTTAAATGATGATGAGTTTAAGCTCGCGTTCACCACTGATTCATACGTTGTTGATCCATTGTTTTTCCCGGGAGGGAATATAGGTAAACTGGCAATTTGCGGTACTGTAAATGATCTGGCTGTATCAGGAGCCATTCCTTTATATATTTCGGCATCTTTTATAATCGAGGAAGGATACCCGTTGGATGACCTGAAGATGATTGCGGAGTCGATGGCTGAAGAAGCGTTAATTGCAGGTGTAAGAATTGTAACGGGTGATACAAAAGTTGTTGGCAGGGGAAAATGCGACAAGCTCTTTATAACTACGGCAGGAGTAGGAAAGTTGAGCCCGGACCGGGAACATATCAGCTCCGGACAAAAAGTAGGGGCGGGCGACAAACTTCTGATTAACGGTACTTTGGGAAATCATGCGGTAGCAGTGCTTGGGGTTCGTAATAACCTTAATTTCAGCTCGTCAGTTGTCTCAGACTGCGCTTCATTGAGTCATCTGATACGAAATCTTCTTGACGAATGCACCAGCGTCCATTTTATGCGCGACCTTACAAGAGGAGGCCTGGCAGCTGTACTAAATGAGCTTGCACAAATGACCGGAACAGGAATAAATATAAAAGAAAAGTCAGTTCCTGTTGATGAGCCCGTTAAAGGATTATGTGAAATACTGGGTTTTGATCCGCTCCATCTTGCCAATGAGGGTAAAGTTGTTTTCGTAATCAGTGATGATGAACATGAAAGAGCATTGAAAACACTAAGGTCACACCCACTGGGAAAAGACTCGGCTGTTATAGGTGAGATTGTTTCCGAACGTCCGGGAAGTGTTCTCCTCAATACAATTACAGGGGGCAGGCGTATTCTTACTGCACCTTCGGGTGTGCTGCTGCCCCGGATCTGTTAATAAAACAAAAAGATCCGGTTATTCTTTTTCAGAATTTGAACCCGAATTTGATCTCAAGCCTGTTAAAGTTATTTTTATATGTATAGGTGACGTTATTGTAATCATCCTGCTGGTAACTGGTATGAGCATACCGGTATGCGAAGGTGAGATATGTTTCACTTTCCTCTTTTGCCCATGAGATTCCGGTACCTAATCCAAATGAGGCGCCACCCTTGTAATCTTTCGCATAATTATACGGGTAATTATTATCGTCCGTATCATTATCTCCTCCGAAATGAGCCAGTCCTCCTCCTCTTATAAAGATGAAAGGGGTTATTTTTCTGTCGTATAATATTCTTTTATACTCTAAAAAAAGCGGGGCAAAAGTCGAATTAAGAAATTCAACTCCGGTACCGATACCCAGAATGTTTTTTGTTGCTACCGTGTAGTTGAACAGGATATTAAAGCTGAAAGGTGCCTCGAGATCATTGTTCTGCGCCCCGGTCAGTAATCCTGCCTCAAGGGCAAAGCCGGAGCCGCTGATCTTCCTGCCGTCAAAATGCGGTATCTCTTTTACGAATTTATCAACTTCATCATTTGAAAAAATAAAAAGGCTTTTATCTGAAGTCTCAATCCTGTATTTGTTGTCGGATATTTCAAGTAGCTTCCCATAAATAATACTGCCATTTTTAAGATATAGTGCATCCTTTGATCTTTGGGCCGACAACGGAGTAACTATGGTAACAGCAAGGATTAGAAGAATAAATTGTTTTTTCATACAAATTAGGTTTAAGGATTCATAGTTTAGCATGATTTTTGTTTCAGGTTAGGTAGTTTAACCTATCCCTATGAAAGCAAAAATCATTCCAATTGCATCGATTTTATCGATTGTTTCTATTTTCTTTTTCGCATGCGACGACTCTCTTTACAAGGAATATAAAGGGAACGCTCCTGTTTACATGAGCTATTCTGACCTCAGAACTGCCATAAAGGTGCAGCAGAATGTCGATCTTAAAGATCCCGGAAAGATCTATTACAAGGACAATTACATATTTATTGTTGAAGAATTGAAGGGGATCCATGTTTTTGATAACTCTGATCCGACATCCCCGGTAAAAAAGGCGTTCGTAAATATTCCGGGTGTGGTCGACATTTCAGTATCGGGTTATATAATGTATGCCGACAGTTATGTTGATCTTGTAATACTGGATGTTCAGAATATTGACAACATAAAAGAGGTTGGCAGGGTTAAAGATATTCTTCCCTATACGGTTCCGCCTACGGAAAATACTTACCCTACCGCTTATGTTGATGACAAGGAGGGAGTGGTTGTTGACTGGGAAGTGAGGACTATCAGGGAAAAAGTACATCAGAATCCAAATCCATGGCCGGTTTTTTATAAAGGCGGAATAGCGTTCATGGATGCCGTTAACACATCAGGCGCTTCATCGGGAGTAAGCGGAAGCGGGGTTGGATTTGGAGGGTCAATGGCAAGGTTTGGCATAAAGGATAAAGTGCTCTATATTGTTGATCAGAGCACGCTTAAAATATTTGATATTTCAAATAAGACCAGTCCGGTTAAATCGGGTGATTTTTATCCAGGCTGGGGTATCGAAACAATGTTTATTGCGGGCGACAGAATGTTTCTTGGCACTACCACAGGGATGGTGATTTTCGATATTTCGATTCCGCTTGCCCCGGCTGCCAGAACTTTCTTCAGCCATGTAAGAAGCTGTGACCCGGTTGTTGTTACCGATACGCTTGCATACATAACACTCAGAACAGGAACAACCTGCGGCGGAAGTGTAAACTGCCTTGATATCGTGAATATTAAGGATATTTCAAAACCAACTCTTGTTTATACATACTCAATGACCAATCCTCACGGACTTGGAAAAAGCGGCGACATTCTTTTTATTTGTGACGGCGCCTCCGGACTTAAGATTTATGATGCGACTGATCCAAAGAGTGTTGGAGAACATTTAATCTATGCCTATCCGAATATTAATGCTTACGATGTAATTCCACTCGGCACCCTGCTTGTGATGATTGGTGATGACGGTCTTTACCAGTATGATTATTCCAACATAAGGAATATCACTCTGCTGAGCAAGATTGAAGTTGATAAGTAATAAAGATAATTTCTCTTTATAACCCGCCTCTACACCTTTGCGCCTCTACACCTTTGCGCCACTGCACCTTTGCGCCCCTTTGCCTTTGCAGCCCCTGCACCCCTGCACCCTCTTATCCTCCAAAGCTTAAGTGAAGGTTGATTTCGCTCTTATTTAGTTTCATTATAAATAATCTATTATGATCAATATAATTTTTTTTAAAAAGTATTGTTATTATTTTCACAGCTCTTGTAAAATCAG
>CAYPKL010000472.1:0-6212 GCA_964411285.1 uncultured Rikenellaceae bacterium | reverse complement strand
TGCAAATAATCTGATATCCAGATTTCCCTACAGGGTTGTAGTTGCCCGATGGACAAAGACCAAAGGCGCTCCAACATTCAACGCTTCAATAAAGATTACCGGAGTAGAGGATATCGGAATAGGAAACAAAATTGCTGATGTGCTGGCAGGTTATAAAGTAAGCGTCAGGAATTTTAACTATAACATGGACGAAGGAATGTTTGAAGGATCACTTAATATAATGGTGCCTAATAATGATGTCCTTTATGGAATTATAAGAAAAATAAGTTCCATAAAAGGGGTGCTGAAAGTTTCCAGACAAAACAGTGAGTTATAATAAAAAAAATAAATTTTACTTCAATGCTGATCAACAACCTTTTGTTTATCTCTCTTGCACCTGTTTTAATTATAGCTTTTTATGTCTATAGTCGCGACAGGTTTGAGAAGGAACCATTCTCAATTTTAATAAAAGCTTTATTTGCAGGTGTTTTGATAGTGTTACCTGCTATTCTAATTGAGAAGTTTCTCACATTCTTGTATCCCGTTACTGAAGGTCTTGAATATGCTGGATATACTGCTTTTGTAGTAGCCGGTTTTACTGAAGAAGCTATGAAGTTTCTGGCTTTCTATGTTTTTTTCTGGAAAGAAAGGAATTTTAATGAAAAGTTCGACGGGATAGTGTATGCAGTATATATTGCATTAGGTTTTGCCGGCATCGAAAATATCATGTATGTTTTTTCAGGAGGAGTAGGAGTGGGTATTGTCCGTGCCCTTACGGCAGTTCCGGCTCATGCTCTGTTCGGTATTGTAATGGGGTATTATTTCAGTCTTGCCAGGTTTAGTATTAACCGACGGACTTTGTATCTGATTCTCGCTTTTGTAATGCCTTATCTTTTCCATGGAATATATGATTTCCTTTTAATGAGCAATTCTCCTGTGCTACTGACTATTTTCGTTCCTGTTTTTATATATTTCTGGATCAGTGGATTTAAAAAAATGTCAAAAATGTCAGATGATTCAGGTTTCAGGGGCACAACAGGTTAACAGGGTATGAAGAGGGTGATTTCATAATAGTCTATCAGTATCTTTTGTCGGGTTTAACAGGAAGCTTTGCGAGTTTTTCAACTTCGAGTGACGGGAATCCGAACTCTTCAACCACCTTGCCGAGTATCAGATATGTTCCGCTTCCTTTAAAAGGATATTTATTAAGAGATTGCGAAAAGTGGGTGGTATCGAAAAAACTGCCTTCCTTATCAATGAAACATCCGAAGTTCATCCATTCCTTTTTTATTGTTCTGATATTTTTGATTGTTACGAGATGTCCTACCATTCTGACCTTTTTTCCTGTGTATTTTAACATATCGCGGGCTGTTATTTCACCACGGAATGATGTCTCCAGCATGTCGAACCAGCTTACTGTAACAGGAAAGCCAAACAGTTCAATTTCGTCATACGCATCATCAAGGGTGCCATGAACAAGATCGGGGAGAGTGAAATTCCGTACAGGCTGTGAAAATAGCGGACGGATATTTTCGTGCTTGTTTTTATTCATCATCATATGTGCTTCCCACAGGAGCACCGCCTTTTCTTTACCTGTAAACCTGAATGCCCCGGCTCTTATCAGAAGAACAACCTGTTCAAGTCCGGGGCCGATTCTGGAGACGAAATCATTCAGGTCGCTGAATGTCCCGCCTGTGTTGCGGATCTCTTCAATAGATGTTGCCAGCTTTTCTTCAATACTGAGAATATGAATAAAGCCAAGGTAAATATCTGTACCATAAATTGTTGTCATGTAGTTACTTTTATTTACGCATGGCGGCTGAATTGCTGCTCCATACCTGCGGGCTTCATGAATATAAACCCATGTTCTGTAAAAGCCGCCGAAATTGTTAATTACTGCAACCATGAATTCGAGGGGGAAATGAGCTTTAAGATAAAGGCTCTGAAAGCTCTCAACGGCATAAGAGGCTGAATGTGCTTTTGAGAATGAATACCCTGCAAACGACTCTATCTGCCTCCAGACCTCTTTTGTGATCTCGTCGCTGTATCCCTTTTCGCGGCAGTTTGAAAAGAATTTTTCGACTATCCTCTGCATCTCCTGTTTCGATCTGTATTTACCGCTCATGGCACGCCTGAGTGTATCGGCATCAGAGAGATCGAGTCCGGCGAAATGATGGCATACTTTCAGGACGTCCTCCTGGTACACCATTACACCGAATGTCTCTTCAAGCTGCTCTTTCATTACCGGATGGATATATTCAAACTTATCGGGATTATGGAACCTGAATATATATTCCCGCATCATTCCTGAGCGTGCCACCCCCGGCCTGATTATTGAACTTGCGGCAACAAGCGTAGGATAATCTTCACATTGCAGCTTCTGCAGCAGGCCCCGCATTGAAGGACTTTCAACATAGAAGCACCCTTTTGTCTCGCCGGTTTTCAGATACTCCCTGACTTTCGGGTCATTCTTGAATTTATGGATCGCATGTATATCTACATCAATTGACCGGTTCCGCATAATGATTTCGGCGCTTTCCCTGATATGGCCTATACCACGCTGGCTTAATATGTCAAGCTTCTCAAAACCGATCTCTTCGGCAGTGTACATATCCCACTGTGTTGTCGGAAAGCCTTTGGGTGGCATGTCAAGTGCAGTATAGCACGCGACTGGCTCCTCTGAGATCAGGATGCCTCCGGCATGGATACTTCTCATATTGGGAAAATCAGCTATTTTCATGCCTGTGGAAAAGATTATGTCGGTGATTTCGCTCCTGTTGGCCTCAGAGGATGGATTATCGATCAGTGAATCAATCTCTTCTTTTGGCAATCCATGTACTTTCCCAAGCTCACGCACAATTGACTTGCCCCGGAAAGTGCTCATTGTTCCGAGAAGTGCAGTATGGCTGTATCCGTATCTTTTAAAGATATAATCAATTACTTCGTCTCTCTCTTTCCATGAGTAGTCGATGTCAAAGTCAGGTGGGCTGCTTCGTTTCGGATTTATGAATCTCTCAAAGTAAAGGTTTAGATCAATGGGGTCAACATTGGTGATTTTCAGGCAATAAGCTATTATTGAATTTGCGCCGCTGCCACGGCCGACATGATAGAATCCCCTTGCCATTGAATACCTGACAATATCCCATGTTATGAGAAAATATGCAGAGAAGCCGAGATTGTCAATAATTTCAAGTTCATGACTGATTCTCTTCTTTGCTTCAGCATTCTGTTTGCCGTACCTGTATGCCATGCCGTCCCAGGCGAGTTTTTCAAGCAGAAGCTTGTCATCATACCTGCTTGCTGAAAAGATCTTCTTATTTTTCAGAGTGTCACGGTCAAAGTCGAGCGAGCAATCTTCGATCAGCTTTTCTGTGTTGTCTGCTATCAACCGGTGTTCTTCGCGGATATATCCTGTATAAGAGGGTGCTTTAAAAAACTCATCTTCCAGAGCGCATTGCGAGGGTTTAAGATGGCTCAGAAGTATGTTATTGTCGACTGCCCTGAGGCTTTTATGAATATAAATATCGTCTTTCGCTGAGAAAGTTACCGGTTGCAGATGAACCATGGAATTCCTGTTGTGTGAGTGATTCAGTGTAACCAGGCGGTTGATCTCGTGAGGTTTTATTCCAATACGCTCATTATCAAAAAGTTTTCTTTCAGGAGTTTTATTGAGGGAGTAAATTATATATGCTTCCGATAACTGTGGCGGAGGGAATGGCGCCGGTATCTTTTCAAAATTAATTTTTGACAGAAATTCATTAAGTTCTCTTAATCCCTTGTTGTTGCGCGCAATACCTATATATTGAAGCTCATTACTGATTCTGAATTCTATTCCCGCAACCGGCCTGATGTTGTGTTTGCTGCATTCCCCGGCAAATTCCGGTATTCCCGTGGAGTTATTGATATCAGTCAGGGCAATGGTCGCAGCGCCAGCTGCAATAGCATTCTGAACAAGCTGTTCCACGGACATCATTCCGTAGCGGAGGCTGTAATATGAATGACAATTGAGGTACATAGTTTTTATTTATGGCGACAGGCCACAGGCGTCAGGCGTCAGGAAAAACTATTGTCCTTTGCCTGATGCCTGTCGCCTTTTAAAATCCATACATCATATAACCCTTCAGTCTTTCTTCCATCATTTTCTGTTCATTAGCGGCATTTTCAAGCTGTTTAAGGGCTTTTTCCTCTCTTTCCTGTATTGTCATTACACCGGCAGCCCGTTTAACTGCATCGCGTCCAAAACGTCTTCTGAGCTTATCCATAGCCATATAGAGACTCACCTTTTCAGGTGTGTCGTCGAACATGTCAAGCTGCTGGACTCCTCTGACCATGTGGCTGAATCTGACCCCGATAAGTCTTATCAGCATTCGCCTCTGGTAGAGCCTGGCGAACAGCTCTTTTGTAATATCTGTAAGTACATGATCGAAAGCGGTGTATGGGATCCTTTTTTGCACGGTATGGGTGTCAAAGTTTGAATATCTTATTTTTACGGTTACACACGAAGTCAGCTTTTCCTGTTTTCTGAGATCATAGGCGATCTTTTCCACCATACTTGTCAGAAGCTGATTCAGCCGTACAATGTCGGTGGTATCTTTTTCGAAGGTATGCTCGGTGCTTATGGATTTCTGTTCAGAGTAGCTGATTACAGGTGAGAGGTCTATCCCGTTGGCTCTTTTCCATATCTCAATACCATTTTTCCCCATAAGCTTTTCAAGCATTTCAGCAGGGATGTTCCTGAGGGTATATATTTTGGCAATACCCATTGAACGGAGTGTATGATAAGTTTTCTGGCCTATCATCGGGAGCTTGCTGATCGAAAGAGGATCGAGAAAGGGGAGGACTATCTTTTTGCCGACCTCTATTTCACCGTTTGGCTTTGCCTCGCCGGCGGCGATCTTTGATACGGTTTTGTTCACTGAAAGCCCGATAGATATTGGCAGTCCGGTCTCTTTTATTATGTACTGCCTCAACTCATGCGACCATTTATAGCATCCATAGAAACGGTCCATTCCTGTAAGGTCGATATAATGCTCGTCAATTGATGATTTCTCATACAGCGGCGATTTTTCCGCAATTATTCCGGTCACTATGGTTGAATAGTTGCTGTACATTTCCATGTCGCCTCTTATTACAATGGCTTCCGGGCACATGGTCCTGGCCATTTTCATGGGCATTGCCGAGTTTACGCCGTATTTACGTGCTTCATAGCTGCAGCTCGACACCACACCGCGGTCCGACATGCCTCCTATTATTACAGGTTTTCCGTTGAGCCTGCTGTTCTTCAGCCTCTCAACCGACACGAAAAAAGTATCCAGGTCGAGGTGGAGAACAGATCTTTCTATGTTACCGGCGATGAACATCATAAATACTATTGAGTAGTTAGATTTTTATTAACCTTACTCACCCCCCAACCCCCCTTAAGGGGGGCAAATACATTAAATATAGTATAATCTATGTACTGGATTTCAACCCCCCTTTAGGGGGGCAGGGGGGTGAAAAGCAGTCGCAAATAAATTTTTTCATATTAATTTGCTTATTTCGTAATTATATTTTACTTTTGATTAAAAATTAATCAATTTTATGATTACAATATAATCAATACTTTTAATATGTATTTCACTTCCAACATAAAATTTTTAAGAAAAAGGAGGGGCAGAACGCAGGATGACGTTGCTGTTGCCCTTAACCTGAAACGTTCAACCCTCAGCGGGTATGAGAATGGAGTGGCCCAGCCGGGAATTGATATACTTGTATCATTCTCGGGTTATTTTAACATGTCAATCGACACTTTGCTGAAAATTGACATGACCCATTTGTCGGAAAGCCAGCTTGGTGAGCTGGAAAGGGGATATGATGCTTATATAAAAGGAAGCAACCTCCGGGTTCTGGCAACAACCGTCAACTCCGAAAACAGGGAAAATATCGAACTTGTCGCAGAGAAAGCCAAGGCAGGTTATACGACAGGTTATGCCGATCCTGAATATATCGGTGAACTTCCGGTATTCAGGCTGCCGTTTCTTTCAGATAAACGAAAGTACAGAACGTTCCAGCTGAAGGGCGATTCAATGATTCCAATACCCGACGGATCGTGGGTAACAGGTGAATTTGTCCAGGACTGGATGGAAATTATAAGCGGGAAAGCCTATGTCGTTTTCACTATTAACGACGGAATAGTCTTTAAGATAGTTGAAAACAATCTGCGAAAAGACGGTAAGCTTGTACTCTATTCACTG
>CAYPKL010000471.1:0-25834 GCA_964411285.1 uncultured Rikenellaceae bacterium | reverse complement strand
ACCTTTCCGGTGAAAATGGCATCCGGGATGTACCTTGAATTTTATTCATTGTCCGATTGTAAGTTGTACGGTCCAAAAGGGGAATTTCTGGAAGACGTAAAGGTTGAAGGATTAATTCCTTCGGTCAATACCGGTGAAAATCTGATCTCTTTCTCGTGTAATGGTCCAAATGGCTTTAATCCAAGAACACAGGTGACTTTGATAAGCGAGGGGGAACCTCTGGTTAAATAGGTATCTTTAATCGAAATTAATCCGGTGTATAATTCTGACTATCCGGTTTTAAAGAATATTGTAAACTAAAAATAAAAAGATGGAACGTAGATCATTTCTAAAAAGTGCAACCGCAGTTTCTGCTTTTACAATTTTAAAACCAGGTACTGTATTTGGCACAAGTGCAAATTCTTCTATCCGGATGGGAATAATCGGATGCGGTGGCAGAGGTACCGCAGTCATTTCCTCCATGTCGAAGAATACGAATATCATGATACTGTCTATGGCTGACCTCTTTACAGATAAATTGCAGAAGGCAATTCCTGTTCTGAACAAGCTTAATACCGATAAAAATCTGCCTGAAATACCAAAGGCGAATATGTTTCAGGGGTCGAAGGCTTATATGGGAATTCTTAATAATAAAGACATTGATGCAGTACTGATATCTTCTCCGTGTTATTCTCATCCCGGTTATATTGAAGCAGCCCTTTCTGCCGGGAAGCACGTATATTCAGAGAAACCGGTGGCGCCTGATGTGGCTGGCTGTGAGCGGGTAATCCGCCTTGGTGAGATGGCAAAAGGTAAACAGAGCCTTGCAGTAGGATTCCAGATAAGGTTTGCATCAGCTTATGCTGAAATGGTCAGGAGAATTCAGCAGGGTGATCTGGGTGATATAATAAATGTCCAACTTTACTATTTTGCATCAGGTTCTTCCGTAAAACAGCCTGATAATATTTCTTATGATGAAGCCCGGATAAGGAATCAATATCACTTCAATGCTCTTTCGGGTGGAATTCTCGTTGATCAGGGAATTCATATGCTTGATGTATGCAACTGGGCTCTTAAGGCTCATCCGCTTAAGGCTGTTGGCACTGGCGGCAAAAAGGGCGGAGCCGGTTTTGGTGATACATGGACGAATTATCAGGTGCTTTATGAATATCCCGATAATGTTAATGTTTGTTTCCATAATACACAGCAGGGATCACAGTTTGGAGATGTATGTGCAAGGTTCATCGGCACCAGGGGCCTGGCAGAAGCTCACTATACAGGAGGTGTATTTATTAATGGTGAAAAACCATGGGATTCAGGGATTCAGAAATGCGATCAGGACAAGCCGACTGAGGAGCAAAGATTGGCAGGCGTTTTCCTTTCTTCACTGCACGATGCGGACTCAAATAAGGATATTGCATTTATAAAAAGCATTGAGTCGGGAAATTATCTGAATGAAGCGCTTTCGGGATCAGAATCAACACTGACTGCAATACTGGGAAGAAATGCCGCAACCTCCGGCGATGAGATTTCCTGGGATGAGCTGATTTCTTCAAATGAACGACTTGACCCGATGCTGGATCTTTCGCAGTTTGACAGTAAATGATAAATTGTCAAAAGGATTTATTTTACAGGATTACCTGGTGTTGATTGCAGGGTGGAATGCCCTGGGCGCTTGCTAGTCAATAAATATTTAAAAAACTCTGATATGAAAAGACGTGAATTTCTGGAAAAAACACTTGCCGGAACAACAGGTATAATTGCCGGTGCTTCCGGAATATTAATTCCATCGTGCAGGAGTGCAAATGATAAAGTTGTTTTAGCCCTTATCGGGGCCGGGAGCAGAGGCCGGCATACGATAATCAGCTGTTGCAAAGCGAATTCCAAAGTCGAAATTAAAACAGTGTGCGATGTAAATGACCTTAATGCGGCACTGACTGTTGCAGAAATAGAAAAGCAGCTGGGTTACAAACCACAATCGACCAGGAATATGAAAGAGATCTTGGACGACAGGGATGTGGATGCTGTCTGGATCTCTACTCCGGATCACTGGCATGCTCTTGCAACCATAAGTGCATGTCAGGCAGGCAAGGATGTTTACGTTGAAAAATGTCCGAGCCATTCGATCTGGGAAGGAAGGAGAATGATTGAAGCTGCACGGAAATATAAACGGATAGTCCAGACAGGTTTTCAGAACAGGAGCGGCCAGTATAACTTTGCCGCCCGCGATTATATTCAAAGCGGAAAGCTGGGTCAGGTTGTCCATATAAGAATTTACAACCTGCTTGGCGGCAAAAAATGGATGCCACAGCCGGAAGCTGCTGTGCCCAAGACTCTGGATTGGGATGGCTGGCTGGGACCGGCGCCTTACCGTTCTTTTAATCCGGATATACTTAATGGCTGGCTTTTTTACTACGACTATTGCCCTGGCTTACTCGACGACGCCAGCCATCAGCTTGATCTTGTACGTATGGTTATGGGGAATCCGGTACATCCGAAATCTGTCTACGGGCAGGGAAGAAATCATGTTTGGAAATCTGAGCAGGCAACTCCGGAAGTCCAGTCAATCACATTCGATTTTGAAAAATACACGGTGACATGCGACAGCGGAAATGTGACAAACTATATGTCCAAAACACCCGAGGATATCCGCATGGATCCAACACGATTTCCCGAGTGGAAAACAAATTCCGACAGGATTGAGATTTACGGATCTCTGGGTATGATGTATCTGGGAAGACAGGGAGGCGGATGGCAGGTTTACGGTCCGGGTGAAAAAATTGTAGACCAGACCGGCGGTATTCATTCCGATAAAGAGCATCAGATTAATTTCATTGATTGCATCAGGAACCGTAAACAACCCAACAGCACCATTGAGCAGGGTCACATGAGCGCTTCACTGGTCCATATGGCAAATGTTGCCTGCCGGACCGGGAACAAACAACTTATTTTCGATGGTGAGAAGGAAATGTTTGTTGAGAATGAGGAAGCAAACAAGTTGTTAAAGGACTCTTATCGAACGAATTATGAGGTTCCTGAAAAAGTCTGAAATGATTATTATTTAAGCAGGGTATCAATTGTTGTTACCTGAATGATTCAAATTAAAATAAATGGTTATAAAATTATCATCAGAAAATATGACAAGTGCAAATGATAAAGTAGTTCTGGCGCTTATCGGCGCCGGAGGAAGAGGGACCCAGGTTATTCTAAGCATGCAGAAATGTGTCCCGGGGGTTGAGGTCAAATACGTATGCGAGGTTGATGAAGAAAGGGGCGGAAGGGCGATTGACGAGCTGGAGAAGCAGCAGAATGTCAGGCCAATACGTATTAATGATATGCGCCGTTCATTTGAGGATAAGGATATTGATGCCGTTGTAATATGTACTCCTGAACACTGGCATGCGCTTGCAACAATAAGAGCTTGTCAGGCCGGCAAAGATGTCTATGTGGAAAAGAATATTTCTTTAAATATTCCGGAAGGGAGGAAGATGATCGAGGCAGCAGAGAAATATGGAAGGATAGTAGAATGCGGATTCCAGAACCGCAGCGCTCCCTATAATATTCATGCCCGCGACTATATAATGAGCGGCAAACTGGGTAAAATAGCTCTTATAAAAGCTTATTGCATGCTTCCTGGCAATAAACCCTGGATATATAAGGAAGATGAACCGGTTCCGGCAGGATTGGACTGGGATCAATGGCTTGGACCTGCACCAATGGTTCCTTACAATGTAAGCCGCCATAAGGGTTATAATGAATTCTGGGCCTATTCATGCGGCCTGCCGCTTGCGGACTGCGTTCATGTAATTGACCTTGCACGGATGGTTATCGGTGATCCTGATCATCCGGATTCGGTATTTTGTGCCGGTGGACGCGTATTGTATGATGATAACAGGGATATTCCCGATAATCAAACCATTACTTATGATTTTGGCGAAATTCCGGTTACAGTAGAAGCGTCAATTTATGGCGAATATCTTTCAAAGGCATCTCCTGAGGTGAGATATGGTAATCTTTTTCCCAACTGGCCATTTAACAGCGATAGGATGGAGATATACGGAACAGAAGGTATGATGTATCTTGGCCGCCATGGAGCAGGATGGCAGGTGCTTGGAAAAGATTCTGAAATCATTGCCCAGGAATATGGTTATTTCCCGGATGAAGTTCATCAACAGGATTTTATAAACTGCATCCGGACGAGGAAAATGCCAAATGCAAATATCAGGGAAAGTCACAAGAGCGCCACTCTTGTACATCTGGCGAACCTCTCTTACCGTGTCGGGAAAAAACAACTTTTTATCGATAAGGAGAATGAAAGAGTTACAAACTCTGACGAGGCAAATGAAATTTCAAGAGGATCATACAGAAAAAATTACGAAATTCCTGAGCTAATCTGATACTATGAAGTCTTTACAGAAAAGCTTTTTTAAGAGCTGGATAAAACTGCTTATTGCCGGGGTGATACTCATTGCTGTTATAGCTGCTGTTACTATTGCCAGAACATGGGGTCGTACAGTTATTCAGGTAGATATTCATCAGAACAAGAATCTTATTCACCTTTCAACATTTGCTGAACCTCCACAGTTTGCAATATGGCTGGAAAATAGTGTTAATAAAGAACTTAAAACCGTTTTCGTTACTCACAGGGTAGCTGTTGGCGACTGGGAGGGAAAAGCAAAAGTACCCGTTGCCCTGCCGCAGTGGTTCAGACAGTTTAAAAGGAATGGAAATCAGGTTAAGGAATCCGGTTCAGTGACTGGCTCTGATCTTGTTATTTCAGGCGCTACTCCGAAAGACGATTATTTTACAATACGGGTTGAAGTAAAACCCGGATCAGAATGGATCTGCTGGATTGAGATGAATCTGGCGGGTGATTTTAATGATACATTTCCTGAGGTGGACAGAACTTCGCATAAGGAAGATGAATTCAGCAACGGTCAGCCGGCATTGCTCTTTAAAGCGGATATCCGCGCAATTGAGGATACTGAATATAAACCTGCACTATTTGCCCAGTCAATCTGGAACAACGATTCAGTAACAGTGGAACCGGTGAGCGACGGCATAACTACAGCAAGGAACGTTTTTGACACAATCAGGATTTTGGTCACCAGGCCAAAACCCAAATTGATTGACAAATATAAAATCAAGGAATTATAACTGATAGGGTTAAGTAATAAAAAACCTGGTTAAAGAAAATGATCAGAATAATCAGGAATTAATTATAAAGGAATAACTTAAAAATATCTTACGATGGATAAGAAAAAAAATGGAACCACAAGAAGGGAATTTCTTACCAGAACCGGTATCGGGGCGGCAGGCATTGCGCTTGGAATGGATAAAATAAATGCCCAAAGCTATAACAGGATAATTGGTTCAAATGAAAAGATAAGAGTCGGATTCATTGGAGTGGGAAACCGGGGGACCCAGTTGCTTCATGAATTTATGACAATGCCTGATTGCTCGATTGCAGCTTTATGCGATGTGTATGAACCATATATTTCCCGCGACTACGCCAAAGTAGATCCACGGTATATTGGTACAAGGCCTTCTCAAATCCCAAAAATGCAGGAGGCTTTTTCCGGAAAGATTGAAAGATATACGGATTACCGGAAAATGCTTGAAAATAAAAGTATTGATGCAGTTGTTATTTCAACTCCCGATCACTGGCATGCACTTCAGACCATCCATTCTGTTCAATCGGGCAAGGATGTTTATGTAGAGAAACCAGTTTCGAAAACAATTGAGGAAGGTCGTGCAATGATAACGGCTGCAAACGCGACAAAACAAATTGTTACCGTTGGACTCAACAGACGGGCATCTTCTACCTTTCAAAATCTGGCAAAGGATGTCCCTGCAGGCAAAATAGGAAAAGTTACCTTTGCCAGCGCGTGCCACGTCAGCAATATGTATCCATCAGGCATTGGCAAGCTTAAACCCGAGGATCCTCCTGAAGGTTTTGACTGGGATGCATGGCTTGGGCCAAGGGCTTACAGACCATACCAGTATAATATTGCTCCGTATATGTTCAGGTGGTGGGAAGATTATGCAAACCAGATATCCAATAACGGAATACACTATCTTGACCTGATCCGATGGATGCTGAAAGAGGAAGCTCCTTTATGGATAAGCGCAAGCGGCGGTAAATTTGTTATTGACGACGACCGTACAATTCCCGATACCATGCAGGCTACTTTTGAATTTGCATCCGGAACACTGGTATCAATAAACATTATTGAAACAAGCTCCGGTAGCTTTATCCCTTATGGATTCATTGAGATGCGTGGAACCAAAGGCACTCTCCTGACAGGTGAAAACGATTATAAGATAATCCCATCTAAGCCTGGTCAGTTCCAGACCTGGGAAAAACTTCTTGACGCTGAATCGGTAAATCTGGAGTCAAATGATCCTGAATATCTGACTGATGGAAGATTAAGAAACAGTACTTCAAATATGATCCGGAATTTTCTCGACTGCATTAAATCGAGGCAAACACCATTTTGTCCTCTTGAGGAAGGTCATCGTTCAACAAGCCTTGCTCACCTGGCGACAATTTCAATGCTCACAAATGAGAAACTGAAATGGGATGCAAAAACAGAAAAATTCACAAACAGCGAAAAAGCCAACCAATTGCTGGGATATACCTACCGTAAACCTTATAAGCTTTAGAATAATGAAGGTATTTTCAGAAAATAAATCAGCTCTCATTTTGGCTTTCTTCTTTTTAGTTTTTACTCCCTCGGTCTGTCAGGAAAATAAGAAGTCATTTGAAGAGTATGAAACGGAAAGGACCGATTCTTATGCAAAACAGCTTGAGGATTATCTTGGTAATTATCTTGTAGGTCAGTATGATGAGCGTTCAGGGAAACTCTGGAACCGTGATTACAGCTCTGTTGATGCCTTTTTAAGAAGTGTGGAGCCTAATCGCAGACGGTGGGAATCGGTTGTCATAAAACCACCGGTATTTACAAAAAGCGGCACGCTTACAAAAAAGCCTTATGAAATTGAAGGTATCAGAGCAGAGTGGATTGAACTGCCTCTCGGGCCTGTAACAGCACAGGCTGTTCTTGCATTTCCGGTGGCTGATGAAAAAGAGAAGAAATTCCCGTTGATTATCGTTCAGCATGGAATAGGAAGCACACCTGAAACAACATTCAGAGGAGGAGATTATCATGCATACGCAAAAGAACTTCTGAATGCCGGATTTGCCGTGCTTGTCCCCATGAATCTCAGGACGGTGGAACGGCGCAACCGGATAGAAAGATTATGCCGTCTTGCCGACATAAGTCTGCCGGGGATAGAACTTGAGAGAGTACAGCACCTTCTGGACGTTGTTCTGGCAGATTCACGTATTGATCCGGAACGTGTTGGTATGTGGGGACTATCGCTGGGAGGTATGGCCACAATGTTCTGGATGCCTCTGGAGCCAAGAATAAAAGCCGGCGTAGTGTCAGGATGGTTTAATCACCGACGTAATAAAATGGTTATTCCTGACGACCGCTATTCATGTTTTCTAGTAACAGCTGAAGAACATGCATTTTTTACCGGTTGGCTTACAGAATTCACCGACCATGATGTGGTATCGCTTATCTGCCCGCGTCCGTTACTGATACAGCACGGAAAGAAGGACAGGATAGCTCATTGGCCCCAGGTTAACAGCGAATTCGACATTGCCAGAACTCATTATGAAAAACTCAATACTGGTGACAGAATTCAGATTGATATGCACGAAGGGGGACATGAAGCAATTATAGAAAGCGGAGTACTATTCCTTTCTAAGTGGCTGAAACCGTAGTCGATTTAAATACTTCAGAAACGATTTTCAGGCATACCACTTACGGTCACGCCTGATCTCGGCATTAAAAATATTATATGCAATATTTGCGTTTTCAATAACCTGGAAATCAAACATTCCCACACAGGCAAAATCAGCGCCGCTCTCAAAAGCATAACGGATTCCGTCTTCCGGCTTAATAGCACCGGCTGCCAGAATTTTGTAAGCTATCCAGGGTGTGCTGTTTTCTTTGAAGAAGTCGGCAGTTTGTTTGTCCGACATGCACCATATATTATCATGTGCCATATTATGGTCATTGCCATCGACTGGAAGTTCAGGATTAGCAGGATCGACAGGAGTCACTGACCAGTAATTGTGATGGTGATAGGTTTTCATAAAAAAGTCAGGTTTTATTCCCTGCTCAACACATGTTTTGGGAACCATGAGTGAATGGGCTGCAGTTCCGGCAATAAGACCCTGATTCTGAATAAATTCTATGGGCTTACGCAGATAATCAATTTGCTTTTCGAATACAATCTTATCTGCAATGCCTCCCTGGATAAACGCACCAATTGCACCATGATCGACAGCCTTTTTAACATTTGAAAGGTCGTCTTTGTCAGGATATGTCTGTGCAAGCCACTTCACTTTTCCTCCGCGCCTCCAGTATTTCTCCATGATCCTGACAGTGTTGTCGTCGCATCTGAAAATAGCGGTATTGATCCCGCATGCTTCACACAACCATAAGGTTTCAATCACCTTTTCGTCGCTGAAATACTTCTTAAGCCATGTTGAAACATAAATAAGATCGCGTGAATGAGCAAATCCACTTATCAGATTGCCTCCGATCATTACCCTGCTTAGTGATACATCTTTTATCTTCCCGGCAGGTACCTGCCCTTTTAATTCACTGATTGAATAATCCTTGCCAAGCATTAATGAAGCGCTGCTGACGGCATCTGTCTTTTTTGAAAGATTCTCTTCTTCAAAGCTGAACCATCCTCTCTTTTTAGCCATGCCAAAAAATACAGCGCCAAACAGGGGAATTACAGCAAGATTCTTAATCAATTCACGGCGTGAAGTATCGTATGACTCAAGAATTTCATGATTATCCTTTGGAGGAAATTTCTGATCTTTCCGTTTTGAATGGTACCAGGAAATAAGTCTTTGAAGACTATAAAGAGATTCCTTTGGAAATGTCGCCAGAATAATAAGTACAACGGCTTCAATGAGGTTATAATTAACAATATAGAAATGGCTTGTTGACGGAAAGGAGGAATCGACAAAAGGGGGATTTGCAACATAATAGAGCAGAAGTAGCATCGCTCCGGAGATGGCTGAAAGTCTGGTAAATATACCGATAAAAAGACAGATGCCGACTATTATCAACCCCCAGATATTAAGGAAATCAACTATCGTAAGAGCCGTAGTATTTCCAATGATCCAATGGAAAAATCCTGAAAACAGCCACTTCGAATCCATCAGGTAGGATGAAGACGACCAGGCGGGATTGAATAATTTGGCTATGCCTTCGTAAAGGAAATGCCATCCGATAATTATTCTCAGGATAGTAAACATCCACTTTGTAAATTCTCTGGATCGGCTCATTTTAATTAAGTATTAAGGTTATTTCTAAAATAGTTTACACAAAGTACAACGCAAAGGGGCACAAAGGATTTTTGAAACAGCCTCCACATCCTTACCCATTTGCAACTTTCTGAATTTTTACTATTGCCTCTGCAAACTTTTCCATATCCTGTTTTGTCCCAAGCATAGCATTCTGGAAGATCCATACCGCCTCTTCATAGCACGCTCTTTCAGTGACAGGGCAAGATACCTTTGTATAATCAACCTCCTCTGGTATTGCATAGCACATGAAATTCTTTTTCTGGAAGAGAGGTTGCTTGTAGAGCGGCTGCGGGTATCCCATAAAACAGGGAACTCCCTCTGCAGACAGCATCCGGGCAAATTCAGGTTTGGATAGATTATTGAATCTTGCCTTATCATATTTAAAAATATAAATATGGTAGCTGTGCAAAGTCTCCCCGATCCCTCTGTCGAGAGGTTTTATTCCATCTATTTTTTCCAAAAGTGAATTCAGGTATGTGCCGTTCTCAAAACGTTGTCTTGTCTGCTCTTTAAGTCTTTTAAGCTGGCTTGAAAGAAGTACTGACTGAAGCTGGGTCATTCTGTAATTGCAGCCCAGGTAATGATGCTCATACCATTCTCCTCCTTTTACACGACCGACATTATGGAGAGAGTTCACCATATCATAAAGGTTTTCATCATTAGTGATTATAATGCCTCCTTCGCCGCATGTCAGGTTTTTTGACGACTGGAAGCTAAAACAGCCAGCATCACCAATGCTTCCCAGTTTCTTACCTTTGTATTCAGCCCCGTGAGCATGACAGGCATCCTCTATTACCTTCAGATCATATTTTTTTGCAATAGACATTATGCTGTCCATGTCGCAGGCCTGTCCGGCAAAGTGCACCGGAATTATTGCTTTTGTACGTTTTGTTACAGCTTTTTCAATTTCTGCCGGATCAATATTATAGGTGCCCGGATGGATATCAACAAATACGGGTACGCAGTTTGCTTCAAGAACAATTGTGGAGGTAGCGATAAATGTGTAGGGAGGAATTATCACCTCATCCCCGGGTTTAACTCCGCATGCGATTAGAGCAAGCCTGAGCGCAACAGAGCCATTTACACAGCTGATAGCATATTTTGTCCCGCAAAAAGCGGCAAACTCATCTTCAAACTGTTTAACCAGATCACCGCAATCAGGATTACCCCATTTCCCGCTTCTTACCACATCTGCCACACCGTCAATATCTGTCGCGTCATAAACTGGCCATGGAAAAACCTTGTCAATAGTCTTTGATCCTCCGTTAATAGCAAGATTCTGTTTCATAATTGATTTTTTAAATATGCTTGTAACATAATTTAATGGATTCAAGTGATGATTCGGGTAAACACCGTTCCGTTGGTTTATTTGCCTTAAGACAATCTGCAAAATAAGCTGTCTCATCATAATAACCATCAGCAGTTTCATCAAGGGGCATCTCACTTATACCGGTATCATCTGCTACCTGGATAATGTTTCCTTTCATGGAATTATAAAGGATACTTGCCTTTTCAAATTTGGCCATATATCCAGCCTGAAAAGGAAAATTGCTGTGAAAAGTATTACCGCCCTCCACTCTGACCTTAAGATTATTTTTGTAGCTCCACAAGGCATTAATATAGTCATATTTACTCATTCTTCCAGGGAAATAGCTGCATTTTATTTCTTCCGGTATTCCAAGAACATAGTTTGCGTAGTCGATGTCGTGAACTAAAAGATCGAACAGAGCGCCGCCAGAATTATCAGTTACTTTCTTTTCTTTCCATTCTCCCCATCGGGGCAAACCGCAAAAACGGGTCAGATGGAGAAACTCCAGTTCACCAAAATTTCCTGAATCAACCCACTGCTTAAGGATGTTGTATGGCTGCATAAATCTTACTACATGACCAACCATCAGTATTTTCCCTTTCTGCTTTGCCATGGTGATCATTTCCCCTGCCTGTAAAACATCAAGGCAAAATGGTTTCTCAAGAAAGACATTCTTGCCGGCTTCAAGAGCTTTCATTGTCATTTCATAATGCAGACCGGTGTGGACACAGATAAAAACCGCATCCAGATCCTCAGAGCTAAGGCACTCGTCCAGGCCTGAGTATTTATTAATATTATCTGTTTGGTTTGAATTTAAATTGCCTGTTTGAATATTACCGGTTATCTGGTTATTATCCTTAGTGAACAACTCCCGATTAGTGTCTGCAATGGCCTTAAGGTCAAGATCTTTGTTTTTCAGGATGTTCATTGCATGGGTCCTTCCCATGAATCCGAAGCCGATAACTGCTGCTTTTATCATCTTCAGGGCTTTTTGTATATGATTATTGTACTTTTTGTGACGATTGTATTTCTTCAGGGCTTTCCGGTTTCCCGTGTTTCTTTTTCTTGCTTTTAACCTCTTTTTTGCTGCTGTTTAACTTTTTAAGAAGCCATGACATATTTTCTCCAAGTGTTTTCATTGTCTTCAAACCCTCTTCATCTTTAAGTACATCGCCTTTATTTCTTCCAATAGCAATATTCCAGTAAGAAGACCCGGGGATTATCATCTCATTAATCTGAAAGAAATGGTTTATACTATCAAATGCATGAATTGCTCCGGCCCTCCTGACTGCAACGACGGCAGCTCCCGGTTTACGCTTCAGAGGATTGCCTGCCGGGCGTAAAGCATATCCTGCAACTTCCAGAAATGCTTTGGCATCACCTGTAAGATCCGCAAAATAGACTGGTGATCCGATGATGATTGCATCTGCCTTCACCATTTTTTTCATGCACTCATTAATGACATCAT
Organism: uncultured Rikenellaceae bacterium; assembly: GCA_964411285.1. GTDB lineage: Bacteria > Bacteroidota > Bacteroidia > Bacteroidales > VadinHA17 > LD21. The sequence continues at coordinate 13,678 of CAYPKL010000471.1, read as the reverse complement.
TATCCTGATGGCATTTCCCGTCAGCTTTTTCCCGGCATTTCATGCAGGCAATGCATCCGCGGACCTTTTTTCCCCCAAGCTGAAAAAGCTCAGTTTTAACTCCGTTCTCTTCGAGAGGTTTAAAGACTTCCCTGATCAGTATTTCTGTGTTTCCCCCTTTTCTTGGGCTGCAATTTATTCCCAGAACTTTCATATAAAATGTATTTATCAGCTTTTATTGATTTTCAGGCTCATCTGTATTATTTTCCGGCAGCGGTTTAGCATAAAGGTCCTCGACCTTAACCTTTTCATCTTCATCTTTTTCGGGATAATTATCTGCAGCTGCAGCCTGATCTTCACGGGCGCACCCATTAAAGTAAATGATGCACGCAAAAATCGGTAATAACGGAAATACCAGCGCGTTCACAACAGCTGACAGAAGAATATAGACCGGATTGGCTGACAGATCGAGAAGAGCATTGGCATTTTCGGGATCTGAAAAAACCTTCATAAAACTGCCTGTGAACGGCAGAAGAATTAGACCTGACAAAACTACCGACACAACAAGAACGATTAGAATCATAACTGCTGTCCAGCCCAAATTTGACCAGAAGTTCCTGTGAACGAGAGCCATAGTTCTTGATATTGTATTTCCGATATTAGGTCCCTCTACCATCATAACAGGAAGAATAAAAAGGTATATAGTCAATACATAAAGAGCTGAAAAGAGAGCTCCTATTATCAGAACGACCAATCCGAGGAAAAGGGCCACTGATCCAAAGAATGCCAGTAGTACCATAATAATAAGGTATGGGATAAAATACCTTAAAGATCTGGTAACGCTTCTGATTATATTATTTTCATTGTCAAGAGGATTAAAAATTATATAATAATGCAGGATAGTCGAAAACAGCAGATTCAAAACCGAAATTAAAACCATCGGCCAGATATATTCCCTCACTTTTAAAAGAAGCTCTTCAGGATCAGTAACTGACTGAAGTTCTCTGAAATTTACTAAAGTAGAAGCATATTGGGTAATCAGGGACATCACCAGCGAAATAATAAACAGCACAAGAAACTTTTTCTTGTAAAAATCCCATAATGAACTCATTGCGCTGTCCATTGTGTAACTTCTGTAAAGAGGATGACTACTTATATGATTCATTATTTATTAATTTCAGGATTCATTCAAAAGTAAATAAAAAATTAACAAAAAATGTGTCAGACAGTTTTCTGTCGTTAGCCGGGTTACGAAGCATTATTTTCTATTGGAACAGCCGACAAATATCAAACTCATTTACCTTTCCTCCATTCCCTGAGAATATTTGCAAAAGGCAGGATACTATTCTGCTTTCTGGGATTAAAGATACCTTCATTGACCGACTTTACGTCTTCTATTGTAAAGAATGCCTTGGGGTTGAAATTATTGATCAGATCGAGTACTTTTTCAAGTTCGTTCCTGTGGACAATTGAATATACAAGATGCACTTTTTCCTTGGATCCTTGTGCCTCTACTGAAGTGGCGCCAAACCCATTAATATTCAGGATTTGAACAAGCTCTGTACCGCGCTCGTTTGCAAAGACCCTTATCATCTGAATTCCCAAAGCCAGCTTTTCTTCTATTATCATTCCTACAAAATTGCCTGTTGCAAATCCGGCAGCATAGGCTACGTAATTTATATAATGGTCGAGGTTTTGCATTATCTTGCTAATGGCCGTTATCCAGATCAGAACCTCAAAGAAACCAAGTACAGGAGCAATGTTCTTCTTGCCTTTTGAAACAAATATTATGCGCAGTGTTCCGATGGATACATCGCAGATCCTTGCAAGGAATATCAGTACCGGCAATATAAAATAACTGAATGTATCGGAATTGAAAAAGGAGGTTTCCATAATGTTGAAATTTTAATGCCGGTAAAGATAAGAATTGCAGTAATCATTGTTATGGTGGAATCGAAATCCGAAATCATAATTTCTTCAACATTGTTAATTAAATAACAGTAACTTAGCAGCTTTAACGATAGTGCAATGGCAAGATTCAAACTTACTATAGAATATGATGGTACCCGTTATTCAGGCTGGCAGATGCAGAAAGGAGGGAAATCGATTCAGGGTGAAATACTTGATGCCTGCCGCGATTTGTTTAATACCGACGGTATAGATGTATACGGTGCAGGGCGAACTGATGGAGGAGTACATGCAATCGGGCAGGTAGCTCACCTTGAAGTGCCCACTGAACTGCCTTTGATAAGGATCAGGTATGGAATAAATGACCGTCTTCCCCCGGATATCTCTGTCTTAAATGTTGAAGAGGCCGATCCTGGTTTTCATGCCAGGCATGATGCGGTTGCACGCAGTTACATTTATCAGATCAGCCGGCGCAGAACGGCCTTCGGAAAGAAATACGTCTGGTGGATCAAAGATCAGCTTGACATTGACAAAATGAATGAAACTGCAAAATTATTCATAGGGCTGAAAGATTTTAAATCATTTACTGATGACAATCAGGAGCAGAGTTCTACAAAAACGGAGATAAAGCATGCCATGGTTAACGATTTCGGCGACTTACTCATATTTCATGTTGTCGGATCCCATTTTCTGTGGAAACAGGTTCGCCGGATGACAGGAGTCATTGTTGAAGCCGGGCGCGGAAAACTAGACCCTTCAGAAGTCATTACATTTTTCAGGAATAAGTCAGATATTCCTGCAAAGCTGACTTCTCCGCCAAGCGGACTATTCCTTGAAAAAGTATTTTATGATAAAAAAGATATTGTTTTTCAGACAAAGCCTGTGATAAATATATAATCGCTGATGACTTTTGCATAAATGGTTCCGGATCATTGGGCATATCTTAAAAGCCGGAAGAAAAAACTCTTGCAGATTATTGAATTAATTTGTAGATTTTGAAATTAATTTAACCAAAAAAACTGCCAAATATGAAACGTCGTGATTTTGTAAAAGCCACCTCGCTGATTGCTCCCATGATCAGCCTCTTTCCTGCTGACCTTTCCGGATTGGCAAGAATTTCTGATCCTGGTAAAATTGAGAAGAGAGCTCTTGGAAGAACAGGGGAGATGCTTTCAATGATCGGATTCGGAGGAATTATTGTGATGGATTCAACCCCCTCTGATGCTTCGGCGATGGTTAAGCTTGCCATCGATGCGGGGATAAATTATTTTGATGTAGCCCCCTCATACGGAAATGCTGAGATTATGCTGGGTCCGGCGCTTGAACCTTACAGAAAAAATGTTTTGCTGGCATGTAAGACTACAGAAAGGACAAAAGCAGGTGCACGAAAAGAACTTGAACAGTCGTTGAAAAATCTCAGAACTGATCATTTCGACATTTATCAGCATCATGCTGTGACTAAAATGGAAGATGTTGACAAGCTGCTGGGACCTGATGGTGCAATGGAGACTTTCGTTGAAGCGAGGAAAGAGGGAAAAGTGCGGTTTATTGGTTTTTCAGCACATTCGGTTCAGGCTGCCATGGCAATGATGGACCGGTTTGATTTCGACACCATTCTTTTCCCGTTCAATTTTGCCACATGGTTTGCAGGTAATTTCGGACCACAGGTTTTAGCCAGGGCTCAGGAAAAGAAAATGGGCATCCTGGCACTTAAGGCTATGGCAAGAGGACCGTGGAAAGAGGGGGCTGACAAGTCAAAGTATCCAAAATGCTGGTACGAACCACTTTCAACACCGGAGGATATCCGGATGGGACTTAGGTTCACATTGTCCCACCCTGTAACTGCAGCAGTTACTCCCGGGGAAAGTGAATTATTTAAAATAGCTCTTTCATTAAGAAATGATCTGAAACCACTCAGGAAGAAAGAAGTGATTCAAATAAAGAATAAGGCATTGACCGGAATTCCTCTCTTCAGGAATGAAGAGGTCTCCTGATTATTTAATTAAAAAGATTAGCTGGTAATTATTTCCCTGCGGCAGTGTATTTGAGCCGCAGATCCACAATATTATCATAAATAAAATAGCAGGGATTTTCACACTGGTTTTCTTCATACCTTATTCTCGGAATGGCGGAGCTTACAGCTATATAAGTATTCCCGCCAATATTGTACGTTGCAGTAAACGTGTATTTCTTGTTTAATGATGTTTTTGTGGTATAATCTGAACCCTGAGTATCAAAAGAGCTGTAAAGGATATCATCCTCAAGATCACCTTCATAAACTTTAATACTTACAAGTGACTGAATATCTTTTAGTTTTACTTTAACAAGTGCAAATTCCGGCTCCACTGCAGTGCAGTCGGGGCAATTGACAAACCATTCCTTTCCTTCACAGGAGAAACAGATTGTAATCGCGAAAAATGCTGCTATTTTCAAAAAAAATTTCATAAATATTAATACCATTTTATCATTTTACCCGGCGATCTGACTTTATTCAGATACATATTATAGGAGAAGCCTGATCTGAACCATAACGGACCTATCCGGTAAAATTCCGATTTCATATATTCTATCCCGGCCGACAGAATAAAATGATTCCTTTGCAATTTAACGCCTGCTGCCGGTAATATTAAAAATTTATTGTCGGGTGTTATATTTGTACCTTTCAATTTATTTCCGAATGTATAACCTGCCGAGAGTGCCGCTGACAAAGATAAGCTGGTCTTCTTTTGTTCTCCGGTAAGCAGGAAATCCTTAAAGATGCCGGCATAAACTAATGAACTCTTATCAATATACTGATAATAAACATTTTCACTGCTTTTTAATAATACTCTTGTGTCCCAGAGTTTTGCATCAAAACCTGCAATAAAGCCTCCGTTAAGAAGTGGTTCTTTAAATGCGAGATTTATGCCGCTGAATAAATCTCTCGGGGTAACCAGGGCAGAGAGAGTGATAGCCATTTCATCAATTCCCGGATGAACTTTGCCGGGAATGTTCTTCTTTTCGAGCATTTCGATATAATCTTTTCTTCCAAAAGCTGATGCTATCCGGTATGAATTAATATCTTCACTGTTTTGAGATGCCCATTTATCTCCTTTTTCAAGAAGCATTTCAACTGCGGGTTTGTGATCTGATTCAATTGCAATATCAAGTGCATCGTAATTATAAAGATTCTTTTCATAAAGATTCACGCCGTATTTTAACAGTACTTTCATTAACAGAGTGTCTCCGTTTTGTGCGGCAATAAGAAAAGGAGTGAATCCCTGCTTATCTCTGGCCTCCATATTTGCACCATGCTGGATAAGCAGGTCGGCAACATCTGCATACCCCGACCAGACGGCAGCCATAAGCGGAGTTGTTCCATCATTCGATTTCCTGTCGATTTCGGCATCATAATAAAGCAGCAGATCAGCAACATAAAAACTACCATAAACCGATGCATAATGCAGGGAGGAGGCTCCGTAATTGTCAGCCATATTTATGTCAGCTCCTCCTCTTAACAGTATTTCGGAGATTTCAACATTCTGGTTTTTTGTGGAAATGATCAAAGGGGTTTGATAGTTGCCTGTTACTTTATTTATATCCGGCTTATACTTAAGAAGAGCAGTTACAGCTTCCTGGTGGTTATTTGCAACAGCATAAATAAGTGGAGTTGCCCCCTCAATCGTCTCAGCATTTACATCTGCACCCTTTTTTACCAGTCTGTCAATTTCTGAACTATATCCTTTTGATGCAGCAATAATCAGGTTGAAGTCAAGAGCTTCACTGAAAGAGGGGAGAAGGTAGTCTGTAGTGTCAATTCCATTTGCCTGTCCGGATAAACGTGAAGAGGAGAAAATAAGAAGGAATATTAAGAATAATTGTTTCAATATTGCGTTTGTTGACAACATGTTCACAAAGTTAACTTTTTTTATTGCTATCAAAATTCAAAAATTAAAATTAAAATTGATATTTGTCAGAACAAAGATTGCAAAATCATTTTTAAAATTTAATAATTCACACTTGTCCAAAGAAGAAAACTTTTTACTTTTGCCGTGAGAAACCCTGTTTCATTGTTTAGGTTAAAAAAAATATCGTTAATAGCATTGCTTCTGGTAGTCATTACTTATTATCCCGGAGCTGTTGAAAGCACCGGTGATGCTGTTGATAAGCTGACTCCCGGAAATATCAGACTTACTAATTCAGATTCCTTTGGCAGCGAGTTTGATGGCAATGACCCGATAATACAATCATTTATGAACAAGTGGAACGTCCAGGGTGCTTCCATTGCAATTTCAAGAAATGGGAAAATGGTATTTGCCAGGGGTTATGGTCTTGCTGATACTGCTTCAGGAATTGAAGTTCAGCCATATAGTAAGTTCAGGATAGCCAGCATTTCAAAGCTTGTAACAGCAACTGCAATAATGAAGCTTCAGGAGGAAGGCCGGTTAAATATTAATGATAAGGTATTTGGTCCCGGCGGGATATTAAATGATTCCTGTTATTGCTCACCTAAGGATAAAAGGGTTTTGGATATTACAGTTGCCCATCTTCTGAGTCATGAAGGAGGCTGGACACAACGCTGGGGTGACCAGATGTTCATGCCGTTTGTTATTGCCCGGCAAATGAATGTGTCGCCTCCTGTCGATATTAATACAATAATAAAATTTGCCCTTGATAAAAAGCTTTATTTTACGCCTGGTACGGGAAGGTCATATTCCAATTTAGGCTACAGTATTCTGGGCCTTGTTGTTGAGAAAACCTCCGGGATGCAATATGACCGGTTTTGCAGGGAAAAGATACTTGAACCTCTTGGCATTTATGATATGATGCTTGCCAAAAACCTGCCATCGCAGAAAGCTCCCTTTGAAGTGACATATTATGAACCATCGGGCATGCCACTTCGACCATCAATTTACGGAACTGGTGAATTGGTACCTGCAAGGTATGGCGGAAATGATATAGAAACCCTCGGCGGAGCAGGATCATGGCTGGCCACAGCTCCTGATCTTATGAGATTGATTTTAGCTGTCGATGGTTTTGGAACCCGGAATGATATCCTTAGCGATAACAGTATCAGGTTTATGACAGATACTAATAATAATTTTGCTCCGGTTGGATGGAAGGCCACCGTTATGGATGGTAACTGGTGGCGCACAGGATCGTTTTCAGGTACTGCCGGGATGTTAAAAAGACAACCTGACGGCATATCCTGGGTAGTACTTCTTAATTCAAGCGCATGGAACGGACCTGAGATTCATTCATATATTAACAGAATGATGGGTCAGTTCATTTCACACGTGCAGCAGTGGCCTGAGTATGATTTGTTTGATTATTCCTTACCTTTACCCATTAAAGTTGAGATATCAGGTATAAATTAAATCCCATGTGTTTCTCTGTCAATGTGAACCTTGTTAAGGATGAACTTGAAAGCAGATACGGGGCCTCTTTTCCTGACCGCGACAGATATCAGCCAAGCTATTATTACCATGCTTTCGGACTCCCCGTACTTCCTGCACTTTGTATGGGCTCACAGGATAAAATACAGCTTCTGCAGTGGGGATTGATCCCTTTCTGGATCAGAAACTCCGATGATGCCGGCGAAATACGATTTAAAACTTTTAATGCCAGGGCAGAGAGTCTCTTCTCCAAACCTTCTTTTTCAAATGCCGCCAGGTCAAAAAGATGCCTTATCCCGGTAAACGGATTCTATGAGTGGCAGCATGTAGGAGATGAAAAAATTCCATGGTATATATATCATACGGATAATGAGTTATTGTCACTGGCCGGAGTATTTGACCAGTGGGTGGAAAACAGGACAGGAGAAATTTTCAATACTTTTTCAGTGATAACCACCGATGCAAATGATATTATGGCCGTCATTCATAATTCAAAGAAAAGAATGCCGGCAATAATTGACAGGAATGATGAAAACAAATGGTTTGACCCGGGAACATCTCAGGAGGATCTGACTGCATTACTGAAGCCATGCCCTTCGGAAATGATTAAAGCTCACACAATAAGCAAAATGATCAACAGCAAAACCGCCAATAAGAATACTCCTGATGTGATCCGCCCTTTTGACTATCCGGGGAAAAATCTTCTTTTCTGATTTATCTTGTCTTATAAGTTTTATTTTAACTCCCTCTGGCTTTCTTTGACAAGGGTTTTTAAAAAGGTCCTTTGTGTACCTTAGGGGGAACCTTTGAGTTCCTTTGTGGTTAGTTTTCCAAAACTTAACCACTAAGGGACACTAAGTTAAACCCAAAGTAACACAAAGGTAAATACACCTGAAAAAGACTTTTGAAATCAAATACGGGGATGGTTGAAATCTTACTGTGCAACAAAAATGTAGGTCAGAGTGCCTCGTTGTTCCTTAGGAGCGCTGAAGTCAGCGCTGAACCTGGATATCCGTGCTGAACCGATCGCTGTTTCAATAAGGCATTCATCAGATGTTGTACTTTCACCTGTGACAATGCTGGCAGCTGCCACAGAGCCTTTCTGATCCACCTCAATAAGAAGAACTATTTTCCCTGATCCCTGACATTTATAAATGGGTATGGGGAGAAAGGTGTGATTGCGTCCGGCAAGGTCATAATATATTCTTGTAGGACCCTGGTAATTTGCTTCCATCTTCCTCGATTCCTTAAGCCTCTCTTCTTCCTTTAATTTTTCAGCTTCAGATATTTCTTCTTCCTTTAACAAATCATCTTCCGTTGCCTGGTTTCCCGGATTCTGACCATCAATGTAATTATCAACACTCAGCTTACCGCTCTGAATCAGTTCTTCTTTCACTTTGTCGATATAATCGTCTTTGTCTATTTTAATGTCACTTTTATTTGCCAGGTTTCTTGCAACATTCAGCATTTCTGCATCATCGTGGAATATATTTTCAATCGAGGTCGGTGGTAACTCTTTCGGTACTTCCTTCGGTTTAAGGTCTTCTTCATCAACCATCTCAATTTCAAACTTCTGTATGATTTTTTCCTTCGATTTCAAAGTATGAAGCTGAAAAGACATGAAGATAATACCTGCTAAAAGATGTATTATAACAGTACCAAGAATACCAACTATTTTACCATGATATCTCCTCACGATTTCTTTCTCTTCTTTGATTTATTCTTTATTTTGGCCGGTTTAGCAACGCGATCATTTTTCAGGAGACCTGATTTCATCCCGTTAATAAACTTTGCCCACGCAAAAGGATTCAGAAGATTGTTCATCGGGTATTGGTTCCTGGTAGCTATCATGTTGAAATTCTGCTGCATGGCATACCGGTAACCAGCTTCAGGCGTGATTCTTACATCGGTGGTATTTTGAACGGCAGATTTCACTGAGGCTAAATTATCAATCATGTTTTTTATTTCCGGATCAACCGGAGTAGGCGAAGTCATAGCTTTTATGAATTCATTATAGCTCTTCCAGGGCATAACAACAACATTCTCAATAGGAATTGTGTCAGTGCTCAGAACGATATCGGCATTGTACCGCCTTCCGGTATAAATCATTGGAATCACCACCAGCTTTTTCTTAAAACCAAGAGCCTTGAATAATATTGTGTCGCCGGGTGTACTTGTTATTGAGTAAATACCGGTTTTTTCACTCAGGGCTCCCCGTTTGAGTTTAAAGGAGATTACACCGACATTGCTTATTGTGTTGTTAAATTCATCCGTTATTATACCACTGATCTGGAAAAATCTTTCGTTTTCAGCGGTCTGGCCCAAAGTAATGAGGGAAGAAATTATGAGGAAAGATATTGTATATAAAATCCTGGTCAACTCAGTAAGTTGTATTATCGCACAAATAAATTAAGACTTTGCAAAATAAGCATTATTGAATGGAACGTTAAAACTTTTGCCTTATTTTTAAATAAATTTCAAATTTAAAGTTTATCTGGTAATTTTACGGTTTTCATTTTGACACGGCATTGCGCCGATAACAAACAGAGTATATGCAAAAACAACTTTTACTGGGAGATGAAGCGATTGCCCAGGGTGCTATTGATGCCGGGTTAAGCGGAATGTACGGTTACCCGGGGACTCCGTCCACTGAAATTATGGAGTACATACAGGCATCGGGTGAAGCTTCAGACAGGAATATTCACAGGGATTGGTCATCAAATGAAAAGACGGCAATGGAGACCGCACTGGGAATGTCATATGCAGGCAAAAGAGCAATGGTTTCAATGAAACACGTGGGATTGAATGTTGCTGCCGATCCTTTCATTAATTCATCTGTTACAGGTGTAAATGGCGGGCTCATTGTTGTAGCTGCCGATGACCCCTCAATGCACTCATCACAGAATGAACAGGATTCAAGATTTTATGGCAAGTTTTCACTGGTACCTGTTTTTGAACCATCAAACCAGCAGGAAGCTTACGACATGGTATTCGATGCTTTTGAGCTTTCCGAGAAGTTCAGGATCCCTGTCCTTTTCCGTATTACAACACGTCTGGCTCATTCCCGTTCTGCAGTCTTTCGCCGGCAGACGGAGCCCCAGAAAAAGCTCAGCCTTCCTTCAGATCCCCGGCAGTTTGTTCTTCTTCCTGCAATTGCACGCAAAAAATATAAAGCTCTTTTATCTGTTTATGAATCTTTAAAATACGATAACAGGATTTCGAAATATAATGTCTTTAAAGACGGGAAAAACCGGAAAATAGGTGTAATAGCTTGCGGAATTGCTTACAATTATTTAATGGAGAATTTTAATGATGGCAATCCGGATTTTCCTGTACTGAAGATAGCTGCATATCCCTTTCCAAAAGAGGTAATCAGCGATCTGACAAGCAGATGTGAAGAGGTGCTGGTTCTGGAAGAGGGATATCCTTTAATTGAGGAATTGCTGCGGGGAATACTTGATGATAACCTCAAAGTCATGGGCCGGCTCGATGGTGCAATACCACGCGACGGCGAACTAAATCCGGCATTGGTGGCCAAAGCAATCGGTCACAACGTGGAAAAAGGATTCAAAATACCTGATATCGTGAAGTCGAGGCCGCCATCGTTCTGCAAAGGGTGTGGCCATTCCGACACATTTTACGCGGTTATTGAGGCCCTGAAGCCTTACAATAGTAACGGAGTATTTTCTGACATAGGCTGTTATACATTAGGAGCATTGCCCCCATATAATATTATTAATTCGTGTGTCGATATGGGTGCATCAGTTACAATGGCAATTGGGGCAGCTGATGCCGGACTATTTCCATCTGTAGCCGTAATTGGCGATTCGACATTTACACATTCAGGAATGACCGGTTTGCTTGATGCTGTGGTGAAAAACTCCCCTGTGACAATAATAATCTCCGATAATTCAACCACAGGTATGACAGGGGGGCAAAAATCACAGGGAACCGGACGGCTCGGAAAAATATGTGAAGGATTAGGTGTCGCCCCTGAACATATCAGGGAAATAATTCCGTTACGTAAGAATCACGAAGAAAATGTACGTATAATGAAAGAGGAATTTGATTATAAAAATGTCTCAGTAATCATTTCCGGAAGGGAGTGTATCCAGACAGCCTCAAAAAGGAAGAAAACCGAATCCGCTGAAAAAATACAAGGGAATAGCTGAAATGAAAAACGACATAATTTTATCAGGAGTAGGAGGGCAGGGGATACTGTCGATTGCAACAGTTATCGGGCTTGCTGCGATTGAAAATAATCTGAACCTGAAACAGGCTGAAGTTCATGGCATGAGCCAGAGAGGCGGCGATGTCCAGTCTCATCTCCGGATCTCCGATAAACCTGTCCATTCCGATTTAATTCCTTACGGGAAAGCAGATATTATAATCTCGGTTGAACCAATGGAATCGCTTAGATATCTGCCATGGCTTTCAAAAGAAGGGTGGCTGGTGACTAATTCCACACCATTTATAAATATTCCTGACTATCCTCCTGTTGAAGAAATTCTCAAGGAAATAAGAAAGCTTAAAAATCACAAAATTGTTGATGCTGATTCTATTGCAAAGGATGCAGGATCCTCGAGATCGGGAAATATGGTCATTCTCGGTGCAGCCTCACATTTTATCGATATGCCTTTTGAAAGCCTTGAAAATGCTGTCAGAAATCTTTTTTTAAAAAAGGGGGATGAAATGGTTGAAATTAATCTTAAAGCGCTAAGAGCAGGCAGAATAGCCTGAAGTGAACCTGAACTTCTTTAATTCACGGTTAAAACCTGTATAAAGCATTTAAGAAGACAGCATCTGAAACACTGCCTGCAGAATCATAAGGATGAGCTCCCTGATAGTTCAGAGCAAGTTTGATATTCTGGGTAAAACTGTATTGCAGCCCTGTCACAAGAAAAACGCCGTCATTCAGGTAGTTCCAGGGCAGGCTATCGCCCGCTGGAACAACTGAAGTAGAATAGTCATACCTGATAAAAACCTCAGTATTTTTGGCAACAACAAGAGCTCCTGTTCCTGAGATACCCCATGCGTGATGCCCGGCTGTGTTATCGAGATTGGATTTATAGGTTGCTTCAGCGCCAATTGTAATTGTCTCGTTTTTAAAACCAATGAATCCTATGAACATGGGCTGCCATATTCCTTTTAACCGGGTAATGTCGCCATATAATCGTATTGCAAACCGGCTGTCAGGAGTTATATTTAATCCGACCGTAGTTCTGAGACTGTTATCAATCTGTATGTTACAGTAGCCTTCTCCGTTCATTAAAGTCAGATCAGCTTTCAGAATATCGCTGAACCTGTAATCAACAGCCAGACCAAGGTCAGCAACGAAACCATACCCGTTAAGTGACTGGTAAGTGTTGGCGATATATCTTTTCCCCCAGAACTTTTGCTGAAAATCAAAGAGACGTGTCCCGGTTATTCCGAATGAAAGCTTCAATTTATCATTTGAATATGAAATTGAAGCTTCCCTGAAGTAAGCATATCGTCTTGGTTCAGATCCGGGAGCCAGATCTTCAGGTTTTCCTGCGTTGACAATAACTGTTCCGGAAAAGTGCTTTTCAGGTGTAAAATTATACCCCAGATATGCCCTGTTCAGTCCAAAGCCGGAGGTCTTTGAAGTATCATTCAGATTCAGGTGAAAATCGGTAAATATCTCAGCAATAGCCTTTCCCTGAGGATCAGATGTCTGGCTGTTAATAATCCGGAATACAAAAAGAGCAACAAGAATAGTAAGGAGAATCCTTTTCATTTGATTTTTCAATTCTTCAGGGCGTTCCGATCTGACCGGCAAAAATAAAATTAAATTTTGTTTGATGAAACCATTGTGAATAAAATAAATAGAGGCTGTCTCAAAAGTATTGTAATTGTACTGTTATTCCTTAGTGTCCTTGGTACTTACCTTTGTGATCCCTGTCTGCCTGACGTCAGACAGGCAGGCTTTGTGGTATTGATTTATATTTAACCACAAAGGGCCCAAAGTACATCACAAAGGCGCACAAAGGACTTTTGAGACAGCCTCCTCTGAAATGCAGCGATTGGATTTCTCAGTTACGGTCTATTCATCCTTTCCATTTTCCTTTGGTGACCTGAGCATGAGCATTTCATTGATCACGATCTCGGTAATGTACTTTGTAGCACCGTTTTTGTCTTCATAGGTTCTGTAAACTATCCTTCCTTCGACTGCAACCTGTCCGCCCTTCTTCAGGTATCTGCCTGCAACATCGGCAATTCCGTTCCATGCCACGATGTTATGCCAGGTTGTTTCTTTAACCTTTTGTCCGTCAGCATTTTTAAATTCTTCGCTGGTGGCAAGTGTGAAGCGGGTCAGCTTTTTCCCGTTTTCAAGACTTTTGATTTCCGGGTCCTGACCGAGATTCCCGATCAGATTGACTCTGTTTTTTAATGAA
>CAYPKL010000470.1:0-4645 GCA_964411285.1 uncultured Rikenellaceae bacterium | reverse complement strand
GGCGGGACAATAAATACTGAAAGCGAGCTCGGCAAAGGAAGCAGGGTTACGGTCAGGTTTCCTTTGGGTTGAATTTAAAGTCGGCAGTCCACAGTCGGCAGTCCCCAAATTATCAGTTGCCGCTTGCATGATGCAGCCTGTAGCCTGAAGCCCGTCGCCTGAAGCCTTTTTTGCAAATAGACAAATAAAAACAACGATACAAGCAATCACTATGAAAAAAATACTGATAATCGAAGATGCCCGGAATATCCGGATGGCCCTGGAGGATGATCTTAAATTTGAAGGTTATCAGGTTATTAGTGCAGCAACAGGACCGGAAGGACTTGAAAAAGCATTGGATCTGAATCTGGATATCATCATTCTCGATCTGATGCTGCCTGAGCTGAACGGCCTGGAGATCTGCAAGGAGCTAAGGCGACGCAATATAGGAACCCCTATCATTATGCTTACAGCCAGGAGTCAGGAATTTGACAAGGTGCTGGGACTTGAACTGGGAGCAGACGATTATATTACAAAACCATTCAGTCCGTTTGAGCTCCAGGCCCGTATCAAAGCCCTTCTGCGCAGGTCAGAGATCAGGGACCAGCAGACTGCCACAACCACAATAAAGATTAGCCCTTTTGAGCTGGATCCTTCAAAATACCTGTTTACGAAGAACAACGAACCGGTTCAGCTCACAACCATTGAATTTGCATTGATGAAACTGCTGATGCAGCATGCCGGACATGTAATCAAACGTGATGATATTCTTCGCAGTGTCTGGGGTGAGGAGGTGTATGTAACCCCAAGAACTGTGGATACCCATATTGCCAACCTGCGGAAGAAAATTGAAGCTGATCAGAAGCAATCGCACTGGATTACCGGCATACGGGGCGCAGGATATAAATTCGATCCGCATGAATCTTAACCTGATCTTAACCAAACTTATCCGGAAGTTCATATGCTTAACACAAGCACGCGGTAACTTTATCAAAAATATATGTTATGAAAAAGTATTTGATTTTCCTTATTGTTTGTGCATTCCTTTCAGGATCCATTTCAGCCCAGGTGAACAAGGCATCGTCATCGCTTACAAAAGCAATTTATGAGGAAGAGGTGACAGGCAACCTCGATAAGGCTGTTAATCTCTACCTGGATATTCTGAAAAATTTTCCTGATGACCGTCCGGTGGCTGCCAAAGCCCTGTATCATCTGGGACTGGTCAATGAAAAAATGGGTAAACAAAAAGCCGGTGAGTATTTTACCCGCCTGGTAAATACCTATCCTGATCAGGCAGATATGGTAGCTTTGGCAAAAGCGAAGCTGGCATCGCTGACAGGAACAACCAGTGGATCGGGCAGTTCAACGCTGGCTGTGAGAAGAGTCTGGTCAGGTGCTGATGTAACCGGCAAGGTGACACCTGATGGCCGCTTCTTATCTTTCACTAACTGGGAGACAGGCGATGTAGCTATCCGCGATCTCACTACCGGCCAGAACCGGCTGATAACCGATAATCACGACCCGTATAGGTACATTGAACCCTCTGTTCCTTCGTCGGACGGCAAGAGTATCGCCTACACCTGTGGCATTAATGACTCGTTCGACCTTTATGTTGTGGGGATCGATGGCTCAAAGCCACGGGTCCTGAATACTACCGGAAACGGAGTGCTTAACCACATTCCTGTGGCATGGTCGCCTGACAGCAGGTACCTGCTTGCTGAATTCGTAAAAACCGATGGAAATAGCGATATGATTTTGATTACCATTGCTGACGGTTCGGCAAAGCTGCTGAAGGAGAAAGGAAAAGGATTACCATCGGATGGGGATTTCTCACCCGACGGACGGTACATTGCCTGGTCAACCAGAGAAGGTATTTCGTTGTTTGAGCTTCAGACTAGAATTGAATCGCTGCTTATTCCGGACCAATCGAACCATAGTGTCCTTGGATGGACTCCCGACGGAAAGTACGTCATGTTTTCAAGCGAGAGGTCTGGATCATCCGATGCGTGGCTGATCGCGGTGGATGGAGGAAAAGCAAAGGGCGAACCAGTGTTTATAAAGAAGGACTGGGGCTACTTACCTTTGGGTTTCACTCGATCTGGAGAATTCTATTACGCGGTGAACAACAACGTTTGGGGTGTTCAGATTGCTGAATATAATCCTGCCAGCGGAAACATAGTTTCGCGACCGCAAAATGGATTCAAAAGAGGCAACATTCGAACTCCGGACTGGTCTCCCGATGGAAGTTTACTCGCTGGTGTTTTAAACAACGAATCAAATCAGGCTGTGGTAATCCGTTCCATGGATACAGATGAGGAGCGGGAGATTCGTATTGGTGAAAGGAAAATCGAATGGAGTGGTATCCGCTGGACACCAGACGGAAAGGCCATTGTGGTTACGGCATCGGAGGCCGGGAAAGGCAGGGAACTTATACGAATTGATGTCAAAACAGGGCAGGTAACTTCTCTGATGCCGCTTACAGGTGCTTGGGGTGTGCCGCGATTCGAGCTTTCACCGGACGGTAATACAATCTTCTGCGTCAAATCGACTGGTCTTGTAGCGTACGATCTGAGGTATGGCAAAGAGACAGTAGTCAGCGAGAAACAAGGGCTCTATGCAGGCTTGGTGTCGCCTGATGGAAAGCGATTGCTTATAGCCACCGGTACAGAGGGAGATAAATCTCAGGTTCTGTTCATCATGCCGGTTGCAGGGGGTGAGGCCAGAGAATTAGTGAGAATCGATAAAGAGAAAGAGGTTCCCTTCTGGGGTTCAGCTGCATGGTCACCAGATGGCCGCTACATCGTCTATTTTAAAGGTGTCAAAGGCAAGGAAAGAGAATGGCAATTATGGCGTATCCCAGTTGAAGGCGGGGAAGCACAATTTTTGGGATTGAACATTACTGGTCAGTTGACTGGAGAACTACGGCTGCATCCTGATGGCCACCGGATAGCGGTTGATGCTGTCATGGTCAACCTGGAAGTTTGGGTAATGGAAAACTTTCTACCGAAATAAAAGACTCACAATAAGAGCATTCCCAGGGGTACAATGTTTGATCGTTGTGCCCCTTTTAATATAAATATTTCGGTGCGCTGCACCTATAGATTCCATTACAAACATTTCTATGCTACAAATATTATGGTGCTCTGCACCTTTTACACCACACAAGAATTTATCTGCAATAAGTTTAGTGCCTACATCATTTGGGCCTGATTCAAAGCAGCAGGGCTGCAAAATATTTGGATAGAAACATTTATCCACAAATATTATGGCTTTCCGTACCTTATTAACCTATTCAATACAATTGAACATCAAATAATTGCATTGATTTTTGATTTATTCAAAGCAGCATGGCTGCAAAATATTTGTAGAAATGTAATCGAAAAATATAACCATAGGTGCAGAGCACCGCAATAGTCAATCCCATTCACAGATATCTTCAAAAAATTCAAACAAATATTCCTGGTTGAATTCAACATTGTTCTTTTCCAACATTTCCCAATATTCTTCTTTAAATCGCCTCTTTTTATGATGTTCTTCCTGGGTTAAAATATATTTTACCACAATATCAATTTGGGAATTGGAATGGGTAAATGCCCCATAACCTTTTTGCCAATCAAACTTAAATTTAGATAACCTCTTAACTTTAATCCATGAATTGGACGATGTTTTAATTTCTTCTACCAGATCAGGAATCAGTTGATTTACATTATATCCGATTAAGATATGCATGTGGTCAGGCATTGAGCCTATTGCCAGCATTTTGTGCCGATGATTCTGAACAATTCCTGTTATATACTTTTCCAATTCATCTTTCCATTCTTTTTTTATTAAGGCATCCCGGTTTTTCACTGCAAAAACCAAATGGAAATAACATTGAGTATAAGTGTTTGCCATTGTATTCAACATTTTAATTATCGTAAAAACATTCCATAAATATAGTTTACAACACCCAAATTCAAAAATCACAATCCCTTAATTGCGAATAGCAGAAACTTTTTTAAAAATTGCGTAAAAACAGAAGGCCAAAATCGAGCTTAAGGTAATGGAGAACTTCCTGCCAAAATAAAAGACTCATAATAGCATCATTCTCGGGGCACAATGTTTAATCGTTATGCCCCTTTTTTATATAAATATTTCGGTGCTCTGCACCTCTGTATTCCATTGGCAAAATTTATTTGCTAAAAATATTATGGTGCTAAGCACCCCTTTGTTTTATTGTAAACATTTATCTACAAATATTATAGTGCTACGCACCTTTATGGTCTATTCAATGCAGCAGAGCTGCAAAATATTTGTAGAGGCACATTTTAGAAACATGACAAAAGGTGCAGAGCACCGTAATATTCAATCCCATTCATAAATATCACCATAAAATTCAAACGAATATTCCTGGTTGAATGCAACATTATTTTTTAAATTCTTTATTGAGAATATGTCTGAACAGGTATCTGGTAATAATTCACAGCAACATTATACTGTTTAATTTTACATAGTTTTACAATTTCTTTATTGTTTTTTACTCCCAGGGTCGTAATATTGATGTAATATTATAATATGACCGGACCTCTAAAACATATCAATCCTAAAACAAAGATTCTTTTCTTTGTTTTTATTCTGATTATGGTACCATGTGCTATCCTCAGCTATCTGAGTTTACAGTCAATCA
>CAYPKL010000469.1:0-12033 GCA_964411285.1 uncultured Rikenellaceae bacterium | reverse complement strand
CATGAAATAAATGAATATATCCGCATTTTTGAAGAAATGAATATCGATCCAATTGTTATTCTGACCGGCGGAGATAGCGGATATTTAAAAGACCGGATCAGTTCATTGACAAATTACCAACCCGACCTGGTACTTACGGGTCTGAATTACATCCTGGAATACAATGCGAAACAGACTTAATGCCTTTGCGGTACTCATTGTTATAGCTTTAAGTGTTGTTTCGTGCGAGAAAAAAATCGAGACCGTTGAAAAACTTGACCTTCTCACCCTCCCATCCCTTACTGTAAAAGAATTTGAAACTATCTATACCGATTCCGGGAAAATCCAGATGATTTTGTCTGCACCTTTAATGGAAAATTTTAATAAATCCGACCCTGATTATTCTGAATTCCGTTCAGGAATAAGGGTTGATTTTTATGATGGACACAAAGAATCCGTTGCTTCTGTAACAGCAAAATATGCGAAATATACTGACAACAAGAATTTGTGGGAACTCCAGGATAGTGTAGTAGCAATAAATGAAGCCGGAGAAATACTTGAGACAGAATTACTATACTGGGATCAGAAAAAAGCATTGATTTATACCGACAGATTTGTTAAAATTACAACTGAGGACCAGATAATTCAGGGATATGGTCTGGAATCTGATCCCAGACTTTCCAAGCGCAGGATCAAAAACCTTAGTGCCACCATCTATGTCAGAGATGAACAATAAAATAAATAACATAGTTCTCGAAATAATCTGGATTATTACAGGGATACTCTGTGTTTTGGCGGTAATACTTTTTGTAATCAAAAACGGTTATAGCAACAGAATTTTCCTGTTTGTTATTATGGCATTTATCTCATTCCTTTTTGCCTGGTTCCGTCACAACCGGAGAATTAAGAAGTAAATATTAAAAATGAACGGACTTCTGGTTATAATACTTGCAATTGTTTTTTCAGCTTTTTTTTCCGGCATGGAGATAGCATTTGTTTCGGCTAACAAGCTTAGAATTGAGCTTGACAGAAAACAAAGCATGTTCGGATCAGGGATAACTAAATTTTTCACTGATAATCCAGGCCAGTACATTGCCACTATGCTAATCGGTAATAATATAGCTCTTGTTATTTATGGATTATTCTTTTCCAGGCTTCTGAGTCCGGTCCTGACTCCTTTGATCGGATCTGATTTAGTTGTTCTTATTCTTAATACAATTATCTCAACGGGAGTAATCCTGCTTGTAGCTGAGTTTCTGCCAAAGACCGTTTTTGTTGTTTCTCCAAATTCCTTCCTTAAGGTTTTAAGCATCCCCACTCTTTTCTTCTACTATCTTTTTTATCCTATAAGCAGATTCACACTTGCGGCTTCCAATCTTTTCATAAGAATTTTTTTCGGAGTTAAAAGCGACAAAAAAGAACAGGCGGATCTGGTTTTCAGCAGAGTCGACATTGATCATTTTGTTAATCAGAGTAAACAGAGTACAGAGGAAACAGAACCATACCACCATAATATCAGGATTTTCCAGAATGCACTTGATTTTTCAAATGTCAAGCTCAGGGAGTGCATGATTCCACGTACCGAAATAGATGCCATTGATTTAAACAACCCTTTAAGCGAATTAAAGGAAAGATTCATCGAAACAGGTCATTCAAGAATTCTGGTTTACCAGAATTCAATTGATAACATTATCGGATATTTTGAGCTTAAGGATATATTTAAGAATCCACCCGATATAATGTCCGGTGTCAGGAAGGTTGCCATAGTGCCTGAAACAATGGCAGCAAACAAGCTGCTGAAATTGTTCTTCGCTGAAAAAAAGAATGTGGCCCTTGTAGTTGATGAATTCGGAGGCACTTCAGGGATGGTGACAATAGAGGATGTTCTGGAGGAGATTGTTGGGAATATTGAGGATGAACATGATACTATTGAGTTTACTGAGAAGGTAATAAGCAGCAATGAGTTTATATTTTCTGCCAGGCTGGAAATTGACTATCTGAATGACAAATATCGCCTCAAGCTCCCTGCTGAAGATGATTATGAAACTCTGGGTGGTATGATTTTATATTTTCATGGCAGTATTCCGGGGAATAATGATGTGATAAGGATCAGAAATTTTGTGATTAAAATTCTTCGTGTTACGGCAACCAGGCTTGATCTGGTTAACGTCAGGATTGAATAGCTGTTGTTCCCCATTGCCAGGGATTTCCAGATATGTTAATATATGCAAATTTGCAGAGAAAAGCCTGGATTCCTGATACCAATACTATCTTTCACTTAACTACCTCAAACCCTGCAATCTGTCTGAATTTTTCACCTTGAAGATCTATTCCGTTCAATATAATCAGATACCTGCCGGGAGTATCTGAAGTTGTAAATGACATTTTTGCAGCGTGGTCGTTATTCAGGAAAATCATCGGCTCCCAGTACAGAGTATTTCTGGTATCAGGTGTATTTCGACTCAATTCTAATTTCTGATCATGATTTTTTTCGGCAAAGAATCCATAGTTAATAAAGATCCCGGATGATGGCAGGTCAATTCCGGCAAAATCTCCTTTTTTAGAAATAAAATTAATAATCCCGCCATAAGTCTGATCCCCCTTTACATAGATACTATTTACTACTTCGATGCGTGAAATATTTGCAGGCGAAATTGCCAGTACCTTCGCCGGGTTGTCAATTGCTACCAGGTCAACCATTACAAGCGGTTCATTATCGGTTAGACCGGTTTGTGCTCCAAGTACTTTGAAATATTTTTCGCCCTGATGCTTTCTTACTCTCACCAATGTCGGTAGTCCGTTAAAATACTCTTCTACAGTGGGGAGCTGGATATAATCATCAAGATAAAGGGTGTTGCCGGGTTTGCCATAAAACGCCTTATTTTCTTCCTTGTTCTCCCCGACTGAGTTAACGGTATCATTTTTAAAATACGATTCGAGCTGCACATTAACTGACATATTAAAGGCAGCTTCACGTTCCTGCGGCGATAATGTGAAAATAGCGGATGGTATGTGAACAGGAACTGAACAAAAATCGTTATCTACGAGTATTCTTGGATCTGAATCTAAGATATCTTCTGTACAAAGGAACAAGTCCCGGCTTCCGGTATAACCAGGTAATGAAAAGAAAAACCGTCCTGCTGAATCCGTTTGCGTTGCCATGAAGTCCCTTCCCCTGCCAATGACAGATAAGTTGATACGCACCAGGGGCAAAGGATTCCCTGTAATATTGTTCTTTAGTTTACCGGTAATAGAAAGGCCTCTGTTTTCGGGATAATAATAGCTATTATTATCAAATTGTCTGTTTTCCGGAATTTTAACTAAGTCAGTAGATACAGAAAACTCAGGAACAACAGCAAGGCTCACTCCTTTCCATTTGGATTCAGTTGTTCCTGATCCAACTATGGACACATGAACGGTATCACGTAAAGAATAGTGAGATTTGTCAGTTGAAATGATGAACGAATCTCCGGCTTCTTCCGTTTTTAGCTCCCCATAAGAGCTTTTCTGTAAAATATTTTTATCTGTGCCGGACTGAACTTCATTCCGGTTGGGATTAACTATTTTGATGGTAGTATAATGATAATCAGAGGGACCATCATTACGCATAAATTTTGTGTAGGTCTTTAAATAATAATTACCGGTTATAATATTGTTAGGTATGGAAAGATAACCGGAAGCATAAAAATTTTCAATACGGTACTTATTGCTGATAATTTTGTTACCGTCAGGAGTAATCAATTCGCAATATAACACAGTGCTGATTTCCTGGTTTTGCATCTCATCTTCCGGTTGTACAAAAGCAGAGAAACTTATATCTTCTCCTGTAATATATAAAGTCCTATCGGAGAATAAGATCACTCTTTCGTCGGTTTGTACCAGAAAATTCTGCTGGCCATTTATTTCAAAATAGCCGGTTGCACCTGACAGAATTATTAAAAACAGTTGAAGTGTAATTATTTTCATTTCAGTACGGCCAAAAATCCGGTTTTTTTATAGTCCCACCCAATGCCATGCAATCCACACAATATTGACTGAGCTGGATGGCAAAGTACTTAATTTTGTTACCCATCAGAAAAGCCGGATATTCTGACGGGTCGATTGAACGGAGCCCGCCAACCAGAAGAGTTTCCGGTGCACAATATGTAGAAAAATCCAATGCAAGATTTTCCACATCCCTTACAAATATGCGCTTCGATTTCACTGATGATGCGCTGAAAAAGCCAAGTACCTCCTGATCCGGATTAGTTTTGTTATAAAGATTGCCGCGTATCGACATGGGTTGCTTTTCGTACAAACCTCCCCGTTCGCTTCCGTTAATGCGTAATTGATCCCAATATGAATATGCAGCTTCGCTAAGTGCAAATTGATTGATCAGTGTGCTGTATCCATACATCAGTCTGGAGGTGTGATTATCAACAAAATTTAGCGGGTACATGTAGTACTTATTTTCTACAAGATCTTCTGTAGACAGGGTATAGATATTCTTTACAGGTTCAGTGGACCAGCAGACCATTCTTGAAGAGTCAGGCGGTGTAATATGATGTACTGTCCCGTCATAATACCATTCTCGTGGGTATTCGACTTGATATTCCCAGGTTTCAGTAACTTCCCACCTGAAGAAGCGGCTGTTTATATTTTTACAATCCAGATCTATATAAAACTGTAATCCCCTTGTATCGTGGCCGGTATTGTTTATAAGGTTTTCTTTTCTCACAAAATAAACGGAATCTACTTCAGGGCATTCGTTCATCCTGTCAAAATCCGATTCGATGCTGGTTCCGTCAGGGGTTAGTATCTCAACCTTAAAAGAAGCACCGGGAATCAGGTAGTGTTCATCTATTAATACTTTGTAGATACCTGTTCCGGATTCATTCATCACAAATTCATGTCCTTTATCATCATAAATGCGCAGGTAGCATCCGGCAACAGGGAAAAAATCAGGATCACCTACTGGTGAAGCCATTGATACAGAAACAGTCTGAATAACATTGTTATCGGTCACCTGCCCCGATACGACGTACTTATTAATATCCTTGCTATCGATATGTGGTTCATAAGGTATTATGCAGGATGGAATTATTACAACCAATCCCAGAAAAAATATGACGAATTTAATCTGATGCATAATTCCCAAGTTTAAAAAGCCATGTGACAGTAAAAACCGGTACCCCTATTACTGAATATTGATAACTGTTTATTTTCCCATTTTCACTTTTAAAATAGACTGAGTAAGGATTTTTGCGACCAGCAGCATTGTACAGGTTCAGGACAAGAGAGCTGTGAATTAATTTGTTCATTTTCAGGTTACCTTCAACTGTCAGGGAGAAATCTGCCCTCATGTAAAAAGGAATATGGTAAAAATTACGCTTTGAATAATCCAGATAAGGGGTTCCATCGATGTAGTAAACCGATTCCGGATATGTTATTGGTTTCCCGCTCTGATAATTAATGATCGAAGAAAAAATAATACGCCTGGTCAGATAATAGTTTAGAACTACATTCAATGAATGAGGTATATCATAATTTGCAGGATAAGCTTCGCCATTATTGATACGGTCCCATGAATGATCTCCATTTACCCGGATTATTGATCTGGAATAGGTGTAAGAAAGCCATCCTTCAAGGTTACGCATGCTTCTTTTGACAAAAAACTCAAACCCATAAGCTTTCTGGTCTCCCTGCAAAACCATAGTTTCAGTCAAAGGATTTTTCAGAAAGTCAGCGCCGTCTTTAAATTCCGGATAATTGTAAGTGCGCTTGTAATATGCTTCAACCGAAGCCTCAAGTCCGCTTTTTGGCAGGTTGCGGAACACCCCTATCGATATCTGGTTACTTCGGGATGGAAGAAGATGATAATCAGCAAGTTTCCATTGAGAATTTGGAGACATTGTGGTAGTTGTGTTGAGCATAAACAGATTCTGATGCATCTGGTTAAATGCCAGCTTCACAGATCCATTCCTGTCAGTCTCAATGTTTAATGCAGCTCTTATATCCGGTTCATGATACCATCGTACCGGCCTGTTCTTTCCGAATTCCAGAGTATCATTTATATACCTTAAATCCAAAGGTGCACCCTGGCTATAGGTGTATTTGGTTGAAGGCCCGATAGGAGTAAACAGAGTATAACGCATTCCTAAAGTGAGATTCATCCAGGGCTTAATATCGTATGAGTCAGAAATAAATAAAGCATTTTCGATGCCATTTTCACTCCCCAGGGCAATTTTACTTAGTAATGAATTTTCTCCAAATGGCAGTACTGTCCCCCGGTCAAGTTTATACAGGACGAAAGTACCGCCATACTCGAGTGAGTTCTTATCGTTTAGAAGTTGCCTGAAATTAGCATGCATTTCGTAGTGACCCAATTTATATGCGTGTTGGTAGGCAGAAGAAACTTCCAGTTTATCAATTGTGGAAAAGTCGTAAAGTGAACCTATAAAAGCAAATTCTGCACGCAGGGAGTTGGTGAAGTTGTGACCCATAATTAATGAAGCTCCGTTATTGGAATACTCATAATTATTAATATCAGCTAAACGAAAATGATCGTAACTGTGGTACGCAAAAAGCGAAAGCTGTGTCTTTGGGAAATCCCAGTTTAATCCACCTGAAAAATCATTGAAATTTGCATTGCTGGCACTGATGGTCGTATCTTTTAATCGCGACAGGATCCAGTCAGAATAAGAAGAACGCATACTAAAAATAAAGGAACTCGTATCTTTTTTTATTGGACCCTCGAGAACTATGTTTCCGGTAATCGGACTAATGCCCCCATGAGCTGTAATCTTTTTCCTGTTTCCCTGACGTGTTGTAATGTTGAAGACAGAAGCCAGTTTGCCTCCATATTGCACAGGGATATGTCCTTTGTAAATTGAAAAATCTTTAATTATATCAGAATTAAAGGCGCTGAAGAATCCAAATAAATGGGATGTATTATAAACCGGTATGCCGTTAATATAAAAAGCGTTTTGATCAGAACTACTTCCCCTGACGTTAAGGCCGGCGCCACCCTCTCCGGAACTTAAAATCCCCGGAAGTGTAACAGAAACCTTCAGGATGTCGCGCTCACCCATCATAGTAGGCATCTTTTTGATTGTCTTTATTGATATCTGGTCGAGACCCGGATCTTTTTTTCGAATATTTGCCTGCTGTTCTGCACTTACTTCAATTTCATGTAATTGAATAGCGCTCTTTTTCAACCGTACCGTGAAATTTCCTCCTGAAAACACTTCAAGTAGGAATTTCTCCTTTGCATATCCCAGATATGTTATCTGAGCATTATATTTTCCCGGAGGCAGAGCTATTGTAAAAAATCCATTCACATCAGTAATCGAACCTGTTTTTGTTCCCGCAATATAAACCGGAACAAAAGCAAGTGGCTCTCCTGTCTCTTCGTCGATTACCCTTCCTAACACCTTAGCCCTGGAATTGTCCATACTTGTCCCTGCTTTTCCAATGGTCACAATCTGAGTTACACCCGGCTTACGGCCCGTAATGTAACGTTCTTCGGATTGAGTAATAGTTTGCTTCTTATTTGGGATAGTATCAATAGTTTTGTCTTCCTTCATGTATGACGGAAGTTCAGCAATAAGTTTTGAATGGGGAAGAATTACCAGATCGCTGTGCCATACAGATACTTCAAGCAGCGAACCTTCCAGAACTTGTTTTGTTGCTGATAATGCCGAAATAGTGTCAGAATTGATTGTGACAGTTAATTTGTTTGTCCATTCCTCCTTATAGAAAATGTTTATTCCGGTTTGCCGGTAAACCGTAGCACAAAATTCTGAAAAGGTGCTATTTACAAGATGGCAAGCCATTACTTTTTCCGGTCCCTGTGATTGTAACGGAGATACAAATTGGAGAAACAATATGATTAATAGTGTTGTTTTCACTCTTAGTACAGTGAATTACAATAAAATATCAGATCTGTCATCTTCTGGTCAACTGCTTTTCTTACATTGATTTTGTGTTTGCGAAGGTATTCTTTAATGGCTAACCTTTTCCCGGGATCGAAAAGAGAAAAAAAGCTCCTGTTAGTCCGAAATGGTAATATATCGTTACCGATTAACAGATTCCTTTCTTTTATTGCTTTTGAGAATGTAAGATTGGTAGCTCCGTAAGAGTTGTCAAGCTTTAAGGTTTTATTCCAGTAATACAGTATGTATATTGGGCCGGATCCCAACTCCTGGTAAATTCGGTTTACTGTATCCTGAGTAGTGAATATCTTGAAATTTAAGCCATTAATACTGAAAGCTTCCATCCAGGCATCAGACACTGTTATGAGGCTCGCAGCACCTGTTTTTATTTTATATTTTATTATAAGCTGTTGATTATAAATATCGTAATTAAGCAATAGATCTGTGAAAGTTACTCCCCGCAAAGTGACAGATCCCGTTTCAAACTGCCGTTGGGAGAAATACTGATTTCCAATGGTATTTAAAGGAGTGTTAAATGTATATAGCCTGCCGTTATAAAGCACAGGATTTAAGCCATAAACATCATCGTTATCGCCTTCAGCTTGTTGTGCAGCAATTCCTGAAGCACCGGAAAAAAGAAGAAATAACAATATTATCCTTAAAAAGGAGATCATTCTTTAATAAGAGATTAAGCAGTTCAAATAAATTCTTATAAGTCTCACTTTTATTGGAAGTAAGGAAATAAAGACCCAATTACAAACCTACAAAAGTCTTTCTGCATTTAACAGACAAATATCAAATTCCTGCAATCGCCAGTTTGTCAGAATAAGAAGTGTGAGGATAAACATTAAAGAGGCTGATCTCAGCTATCGAGTCAGCCTCTTTATATTTCTGTTAATCAAGAAGAAATCCTGAAGTATCAGAATTTATCCCAGAAGAGCTTGGTATCAACAGCATCTCCACCTATTGCAGCTGAAGCGGCGTCATAATTTGTGCCGTTAAGTGTCTGTTCTTCTATTGGATAAGTGTATCTAAGCGGTATAGCTGAAAGAGCATCGGCACCGGGTACAAGTAAAGGATAATCTAATCTTCTCCACTTCGTCCAGGCCTCAAAGCCTCTGTTATACAAAGCAATCCAACTTTGTGTTCCGATTTTTTCCTTCCAGGTGCCTTGAGCTGTCGCATAGGCAACCTGTGGTTTGGCAAGATAAGCCGTTGCTTCAGGGTCAGTACCGCCCCAGTCAAGAATCGAAGCAGTAATTGCATTATTATAATGTTCCTGAGCAGTTCCGCCGACATTATAACCTCTTTCAGCAGCTTCAGCAAGTAAAAATTCTACTTCTGAATAATCAAACAAAGTACCTGGGAATGTCGGAGTCTGAATTAAGTCGGCTACGTGTGAAAATGCCAGAAAATCGTTGGAGGAGCCATATTCTCCGCCCGCGTAAACGCCGTCAAGCAATGTAAAGTAAAATGGCCGTCTGGGATCATCCAGAGAATTCATTGCATCAATAATTACACTGGTTGGCACGAAGTCATGTCTGCCACTTGCAACTAAATCTACATAGATTGGATTTGTGTTTGGCATAGCGCTAAGATAAACAACCTTTGCATTATCACCATTTGATGATATAACCTTGGCAGCAGCGGCCTCAACGGCAGCTTTTGCAGCAGCGTTATCGGCATCTGCCAGAAGCAAACCCATTCTTAGTTTCAGGGAGTTTGCAAATTTGATCCACAAATTTACATCACCCTGATACATGTTGTCGGCAATTCCAAAGCTGTCAAAGCTCCCGTTCATTTTAGCAATAGCAGCATCCAGCCTTGTCATAAGGTCCTTAAATACTGTCATTCCGTCATCGTACTTGGGCAGCGGTACTTCTATATTCAGGGCTTCAGAATACGGAATATTGCCAAATAATTCAACCAGAACGTCAAAACAATAGACACTCATAACTTCAACAATTGCCAGCTTGTTTTGTTTAACTGCAGGATCCTCTCCTGCAGGTATCGGAGCAGCAGTAATTACCTTGGCGGATTCATCAAAGTTTTTTAAAGCACTTATATAGAATAAATCCCAATTGCCATCCGGTATTGTGCGTGTAGTC
This sequence comes from uncultured Rikenellaceae bacterium, assembly GCA_964411285.1. GTDB lineage: Bacteria > Bacteroidota > Bacteroidia > Bacteroidales > VadinHA17 > LD21. Next base: position 2,033 of record CAYPKL010000469.1, on the reverse strand, counting down.
AGATCATAGTTACTCTCATCCGTATAGGTGGTCTCTGTCCACCATTGCACATAAAGCCTGTAGTTATTAAGGTTAACATTGCTGCTTACCATATGATTAACCACTCTTCTTTGTGCGTTCGTAAACAGGGTCTCTCCTGGAACCGCATCCGGGTCCTTGATATTCTTGTTAAGATCTTCCAGATTTTCGCATGATGAAAGCAATGCGAAAAAAGAAAATAGAATTAATATTTTTTTCATAGTAATTAATTAAAAGGTAAGTCTAACATTGAAACCAACATCTTTTGTTGAAGGCAGGGAACCGCTTGAATAACCCAATAGGTTACCAGCACCGTACCCTGATTCCGGATCAGCATAAGGCAGGTTTTTATGGATTATCCATAAGTTGGAACCTACAACACTTAAGTCAACTCCTTTAATGAAGAAAGATCTTAACATTGCCGAAGGAAGACTGTAAGAAAGGGAAACTTCTCTGAGTTTCACGTAGCTTGCATCGTAAGAGAAGGCAGCATCAGGAATCCTTGCATAACCGAAAGACCCGTAATTGGCAGCGCTTATTCTTGAAGTATTTTTCTGGCCGTCGGGATTTACGCCGGGATTAATGAATCCGCCGCTGGTTGCTGCATAACCTTTGCTATGATCTTCAGGATCGGCCCATACAAGTGGATTCCTGACCGGGTTACCCAGATCATTAAGTCCTGCAGTCTCCGGATACAAACCGGTGGCAAGACCATAGTACATATCAAGTGACCAGATATGACCGCCTTTTGACATATCAATAAGGAATGAAAACTTCCAGTTTTTATACATAAGGGTATTCAAAATTCCACCCTTCCAATCCGGTGAAACTTTTCCCAGATTATTATTGGAAGTCGTAGTCTTAATATATCTGCCATTTGCCGGATTAATAACACGTTCGCCGTTCAGATATGTATAATCGATACCTTCGATGGTGCCATAAGGCTGACCCACCAGGGCATTAATAGAAACACCTGACTGGAACGATCCAAGCTGGTAATTATCAACACCGGGATATAAGGAGATAACCTTATTTATATTTTTCGACCAGTTGAGGCTAACTTCCCAGTTAAAAGAGCTTGTTCTGACCGGAACTATTGTGACGGCCACTTCAATACCCTTATTTTCAATTTCACCTGCATTGATATTCTTATAATAGTATCCGGTTGAAGGGCTTACCGAAAGCGGTAAAATCTGATTTGTTGAATTGGTTTTATAGAGAGCTAAATCAAATCCTGCTCTCCCATCCAGAAAATACATCTCCAGCCCTGCTTCAATACTATTTGTTTTTTCTGGTTTCAGGTCAGGATTTTTCTTGGTGGTAACCACAGCGCTCATCGGGCTGTTAAATGGAGTCAGAACGCTGTAAGTATCCAGAATCTGATCGAAATCGGCACTATTTCCAACCTGGGCATAGTTCAGACGCAGCTTGCCAAATGAAAGCCATGGCTGATTTACCAGTTCAGAGAATATAATACTTCCTGATACGGAAGGATAATAATATACAGAATTGGAAGCAGGCAGCGTTGAAGAATGGTCGCGTCTTACCGTTGCATCCAGGAATAAGAAATTCTTATACCCAAGTGACGCACTACCATAAATACCATTTATCCCGATTTTAGAAGCTAATTCTTTGGGATAGGGAATGGCACTAATACTATTCTGCAGAGAATAAAGTTTTGGAATTGCCAAACCTCCGTTAGTTGCTGCAATTACGCGATTAAATACCTCCCGGTTTATATTGCCACCCACAACAGCCTTTAAATTAAGATCACTTGTCAGGTCTTTATTAATGTTCAACATCAGATCATAGTTTTCCTGGGATGAGAAATAATCTCTCCTGAGATATCCTGAACCAACAAGCGATTGACCAAGGCTGCCATCTGAGTTGGTCCCAACTCCAAAACGCCCCGGAACACTTCCATTTGCTTTTCTTTCCTCTTCCGATGCTGAATAAAAATCAGTGGAAGCACGACCGAAAATACTTAACCAGTCAAATACTTTATAATTAACAGA
>CAYPKL010000468.1:0-3310 GCA_964411285.1 uncultured Rikenellaceae bacterium | reverse complement strand
GTGGGTTCAAAGTAACCTTTAGCTTTAGGATTCAGATGCTTTTTGATCTCTTCCTCATTCAGCTCAATTCCGAGTCCCGGTGAATCAAGAGGTACATTGGCAAATCCCTTTGTAACCATAGGCTGTGAACCGGTCATTTTTACAATGCTTTCCCACCATGGATTGTCAACACTGTGATGCTCAAGTGCAAGAAAATTCTGCGTAGCTGCCGCGCAATGCACATTTGCCATGAAGGTTACAGGCGAGCCTGCCATATGCATTGCCATAGCAATTCCATGTTCTTCGGCATAGTCACCTATTCTTTTGGTCTCAAGCAGACCACCCGAAGTTGCGAGGTCAGGCTGAAGTATATCGACGGCATGTGCATCGATCAAGGGTTTGAATCCATCTTTTAAACAATAAATATCCTCTCCCGTGGCAGTAGGTGTTTCCAGGGCGTCTGTCAAAGTTTTCCACTGGTCGGTATAGAACCATGGTACCATATCTTCAAGCCATGCAAGCCTGTACTTATCCATCGTTTTACCGAACCTGATGGAGTTATTAACGTCAAAGTGACCGAAGTGGTCGGCACAAAGTGGCATCTCATACCCTACAGCGCTCCTCACCTGTTCAACATACTCGGCAAGTCCTTCAAGTCCTTTCTCTGTTATCTGGACCTGTGTAAACGGGTGAAGGGTATTGCCGTAACCCATGTAAGTTCTCAGATCATACTGACCGGCAGCGCCATCCCAGAATTTGCTGTTTACAATTGTGTCGGGCTCTTTTGCAACCACATGAATGCCAAGGTCCATCTTAAGCCAGGTGAATCCCTGAACATCAACCCTCTTTTTCATTGTTTCAGCAAAAGCTTTCGGATCCCTTGCTCCAGGGGTGTCAGCATAAAGCCTGATCTTGTCGCGGTATCTGCCGCCAAGCAGCTGCCAGGCAGGAACGCCATAAGCTTTTCCGCACAGGTCCCAGAGAGCCATTTCAACTGCGCATACACCACCTCCCTGTCTTCCATGGTAACCGAACTGCCTGATGATTTTGAAAATCATTTCAACATTGCACGGATTAAGTCCGAGAATTCTGCTTTTAAGCATCAGGGCATAGCGTTCATCAGCTCCGTCTCTCACTTCACCGAGGCCGGATATACCCTGGTTTGTATCGATGCGGATAAGAGCCGTTCTTCCCACATTTCCCATAACAGCCACTCGCATATCTGTTATTTTAAGGTCAGAGGGAGCTGAAGCCCTGTTAACCTGAGATGTAGTTTGTGCAATAGTATCTTCGACTGATGCATGCATAAAACCACCAAGCGCTATGCCTCCCAGGGCAGCTTTTTTCAGAAAGTTGCGGCGGCTTTTATCCTGAGTGTTTTCAGGATTAAGGGTTTTGCTGGTTTCTTCCTTTTCCCTTGTTTTTTCTGCTTTTAAGATCTCTTTAAGTGTACCTTTCATGATTCCGGTTTAAATTTTTATTAATAGCGGGTTCTTATTTAATTTCTTACCAGTTACGTTCCTTGAAATAGTCATCAAGTTCTTTCTGCGTCATCGGTAGCTTGCCGGGATATTTTTTCAGCCAGTCCTGGAAGTCTTTTTTAATCTCATCCGACCACTGGCTGTCAATTTGTCCGGGTTTGTACTTACCTTCTTTGAGCCTCAGGTGCCCGAATTCATCGCGCAGTGCGGTGACTTCCGAATTAATTAACAGATCTGCAGCCAGGTATGCGGGAATAAAGATTACCCCGTAGTCCTTCGCAAGCACAACATCACCGGGGATAACAGTAGCTCTTCCGATCCTGATGGGTGCATTGATTGATGTAAGCATCATCTGGAAAATAAATGAAGGATCGGATCCTTTTACCCAGCCATTGAAACCTTCAATTTCAGATAATCCTTCCTGATCCCTGACTGAACCATTAAATATCACGCCTCTTTTTGATTTGGCATAAATAGAGTTGCCCAGATTATCCCCTATCAGGGTTCCGTCAGCTATCTTGCCATAACTGTCAGCGACATAAACATCTCCTTCAACAAGAGCATCGATAGGCCATGAATTGGTACCTCCCTGCTGGGCACGATTTTCAGCTTTACCCTGTGCTTTAACATATTTCTCAAGGTCAGGCCTCAGGGGCATATATTGTGCAGTAACAACACGACCGCTCATAGGAACTCCCGGGTGAATTATTTTCCATTCATTTTCAAACTGGTTACTAAAACCCTTGTTTTTCAGGTAACCCCAGGCTTCTTCCATTGAAATATCTTTAAGTCTTTCAAGTATATTATCGGCGACTTTTGGTCTCCCATCAGGGAACCGCTCACCTTTCCATTCAGGTGTGATGGCTTTGATATATTCTGGAGATGAACCCACATTCTGTGCATTTGTTAAAATGCAAATAAACAGAAATGCTATAAAAAAGAATGACATTTTCTTCATAATCAGGAGGTTTAATTGGTTAAATAATTATTTTGCAAGATCTTCAGATTTCAAAGACGACTCAAGTTAATACTTTTATCAGACTATAGGAATCATTTCTAAATGTTCTTTTTCAGTCAGTTTTCCTTTTCAGGCTCCCTTTCACCAGGGTTTCAGGAATTGAAATTAGTTCTATACCTCCCGGCCGGCCAAGATTCCCGCTGTATTGCTTAAGTTCGGGATCATTCCAGTGTTCATGAACGCCAAGGCTGGTCAATGGTTTTCCGCTGTTGTCGGGGTCATAAATAATTCCTTCGGGCCAGTTTACAGGATCTGACGCCTGGTGCAGGTAATCATCAACTCCATTTACATTTGGAATTGTTTCATACGCATTATTTGCAGGATTGTGTTTATATGTCCCGTTCCATTCGGTCCTTAAAAAATCATAACAAACAGATTCAAGGGCTACCTGGTCCTGTGATATAAAGATAGAATTGCACCAGTCGTCATTAAACGGTTTCATAAAGTACCTGACAGGTACCCGCGTTTCATTCGATCCGCCGCCATATAATCCGTCAACGACATAAAGTAAAGTGTTTTTACCAAGATACCTGCTTCCCATAATGTCAACCATAACCCTGTATTTTCTGTATCCGTTATTTGACGGTTTACCCAAAGCTATGGGAGAGATAAGTGAATAATGAAGGTGGTATGCTGACTGTCTTCCATGAGATCCGAAATGATTTTTTGCAGTAAGCGAAATACCGGCTCTGCCATGAGGTTTAAGATTAGCTACATTGATCAGGTAGTCTGCATTTTCTATGACATCATATAATTTATCGCTCAGCTTTTTATCGGAATAAAAAATAAGATCATTTGCTGTGGGTTTTGTAATTGTCCGCCCGGATTTATC
>CAYPKL010000467.1:0-3155 GCA_964411285.1 uncultured Rikenellaceae bacterium | reverse complement strand
ATAAATTCCGACTCCTGAATTGCCCCATGAACTGAGTGGTAATGTTCATCCAGTTCAGGAACATAGATTGTATGTGAACCGTCAGCTGTTTTCTTAATTTCCGGCATAACCATGATTTTTTATTTCGGATTTCGGTTTATGGCTGTTGAAAAAGTCCTTAGTGTTCCTTTGTCAGACCTTTGAGCTACTTTGTGGTTAAAAATAAATCAATACCACGAAGGATCACTAAGGATATTTAGAAGTTACACAAAGGTAAAATCCTTTAATATCTACTTTTTCAAAAGCCTAAATTCGAAATTACATATCCGCAATTAGCAAGCCATTTCTCCTGCATTCTTTTTGGCTGAAAGGAGATTGTAAGCACCTTTAATAACTATTCTGGCGTTACGGACATCGAACCCTGCCGGAAAAATGATCTCCGTAAATCCTCCGCTGGTCATTCCTTTATGCACCTCAATAATCCTGTATTCAGTGAATGCAAAACCCTTTTCTTCCTTGTTTTTATCAAATACGAAAATGTAATCCTTATCATCAAAAGTCACCACCGCATCCGAAGGCAGGGCAGCAACTTCTTTGCCTGATGTCTCAATAGTGGCATTTACATACATTCCCGGTAGAATATTTTCACAGCCTTTTGTAACCCTTGCATATACCTTGTATGACTTATCTGCATCAACAGATCTGCCTGTGTGAGTTATTATCGCCATATGTTCCTCGGTTTCATTATTGATAAAAAAGCTGATCAGTTGCCCTGCCGATACTTTCCCTGCATCCTTTTCAAACAATGTAAGCTCGAGGAACAGGTTGTCGGTGTTTACTATTTCAAAAAGGACATCAGTAGACGAGACAGATTTACCAATGTTGACATTTATTGTTTTGACATAACCTTTTATTGGGGATACCAGGGCCACAGACCGGCTTATATTATCCTCATTCAGTTTTGCCGGATCGATACCGATCAGAGAAAGTTTCTGCTCAAATGCCGTTACATTGGCTTTCAGGCTTTTGTAATCTGCCGTGACCTGCTGCAGGTTCTTTTCAGAATAGACATCCTCTTTGTAGAGGTCGGTATGACGGTTAAATTCAGCCTCGGCATACTCCAGCCTGCTTTTAACCTCAAGATAATTTTCCTGAATTTCCACAAAATCCTGGTTCTCAATCAGCGCAAGAATCTCCCCTCTGGCAACAGATTCGCCGGGTAGCAACTTAGTGCTTTTAATAAATCCTCCAAGCGGTGCACTGACGGTTGCAAAATTCTGAGGAGCCACAGTAACTGTCCCGTTTACCTTTAAAGTACCTGACAATGACCGTAATTCAACTGATCCGGTATCGATCTCAGCCATTTTGATCTGATCGAACCTCAATTCGACGATATCATCCGGTAGAATTTCCACTTCAGCTTCAATTTTTCCTTCATCCTTCCTTGTGTTGCAGGATTCAGAAATACAAAAGACCAGGGAAAGAAAAATAAACAGTTTGAAATAATTATTTGACATAGCCTTTATGTTTAAAATATTTTACCCGTAACGTATTCAATATTTATGATTGTCTGATTTAAGTTGTAGAGAGCTTCGAGATAATTCTGTTTTATGCCTATAGCTCTGTTCAGACTTACTACATAATCAAGATAATCGAGCGCACCGGCTTTATAGCTTCTGGTTGACTGATCAATTATCATATCGGCTTCAGGTACTGCCTGCTTCTCATAAAATTCAACACTGGCTGAATATTTACCGAACTCATCGAGTAATGAATTATACGAGGCTGATAAATTTTTCGAATAGTATTCTGCATCAGATTCTGCAATTTCCTCATTGATTTTTGCCGCCCTTGCCCTGGAAGTAAACGGACCGATCCACAAAGGGACCGAGATCCCGGCGCGGATACCCGAAAACCGGTCTCCCGGGCCGAACAGGCGAGGTACGCCATTTACTTCCTGTGTTCCCCGAATCGTCTGACTGAAGTAACCCACATTAAGATCAGGCATGATACGGCTTCTTTCCAGCTCTTTTTCCCTGCGTGATACTTCTGCCTGCTGCCGCATGTAAGCAAGCGAAGGATTCAGGGTGATCCCTGAACTGTCAGACACCTGAAGGCTGCCAGCTTTTTTAAGTATAGTATCGGCCGGAACAACATTCAACCCTGTATTTAAAAGTGTTCGAAAACTCCGGAGTGAAATTCCGATATCAGAAATAACCTGCCTTAACTGATTCTTAATCTCAAAACTTTGGGAGCGTGCTGTTATCATTTCAAGCCGGTTTGTCTCACCGCTCTTTGCCCTGAGCTCTGCAGCCCTGAGGAAACGGTTGTATAGGCTGTCCTGGTAAATTAAGAGTTTTTCTTTGGAATAGAGATATGCCAGTTTCCAGTAGACCTGTTTCACATTGGATGAAACTTCAATCTGCGATCCCTTCAGAAGGAGTTCACTGCTCTTAACTCTGGCGCCGGCCAGCTTATTCTGTTTTATGTAAACAGACGGAAATGATATTGACTGTGATACAGAAATACTGTTATCCCTTGTGTACGAATTAAACTGCCCGTATTCCATTTCAAAACCTGTTTTACCTATATCCCATGATGCCCCTCTCAGCGCTTCCTGAACATTCACAGACAAAGCGGATGATTTAACCTGAAGGTTGTTATCAAGTGCGGTACGGATCGCATCGTCCAATTTAATATGTTCAGCCACCTGGGCACTGATTGTACCGGTAAAAGATCCTGCAATCAGCAGTAATAAAGTCAGTATGGTTTTAGCCGGCCTGTTTTTGGAACCTGATCTTAATTTCCGGGAAGAGAAGGCTATATAAAAGACAGGGAGTATAATAAGGGTAAGAATTGTTGCCGTAATAAGACCTCCAATAACTACGGTGGCCAGGGGTTTCTGCACTTCTGCACCTGCTGAAGTTGACAATGCCATTGGCAGAAATCCGAGCGAAGCAACGGCAGCAGTCATAATAACAGGACGGAGACGGGTGTGCAGACCTTTGAGGACTCTTTCAGTTATATCTGTTACTCCCTCTTTTTCAAGTCTGTTGAACTCCGCGATCAGAACAATTCCATTCAGCACAGCGACACCGAAAAGTGCTATGAACCCGACACCGGCTGAAATGGAGAAATTCATTCCCCGCATCCAGAGTGCAAAAACACCTCCTATA
>CAYPKL010000466.1:0-2785 GCA_964411285.1 uncultured Rikenellaceae bacterium | reverse complement strand
ATTTCGTAAATTATAAACTTCTACCAGATTTAATTTATGCCCGGATGGCGGAATTGGTAGACGCGCTGGTCTCAAACACCAGTGGCAGCAATGCTGTGCCGGTTCGATCCCGGCTCCGGGTACAGAAAAAGAGCGAAAGTGAGAGCGGGAGCGAGCACTCTCGTCTCTTTTTCCTCGCTCCCGCTCTGACACTCACACTTTTTTTCCCATACCCGTATTCATGATTCTTCCTATTTCGTAAATTTATTTCATCGAAATCTCTTTAAGAAAAATAAGATGAAAAGACTTTTTAAGCTTCTGGCTGTCGTCGCCGTCCTTATTTTCTCATGCAAAGGCAATGAGCAGAAAAGTAATGATGACATAGTAATTGAAAACGACCAGGCCAGACTTGTTATAGCCGCAGACGGAATCGTTAAAAGCCTGTTCCATAAGCCTTCACAAACCGAGTGTTTAATTCCGGGTAAAAAAGTCCCGGTAAGTGTTATTACTGAAGAACGACCATACCAGAATGAGATCAAGCTGGCATATCCGACCCGGAAGACTTCATTTAAAGCCAACTCAATCCGGAAAGAAGGGGATAAAATAATAATCGGTTTTGAACTTATCCCATGGGAAGCTACAGTAAGAATCAAAATAACCCCCGATTATCTGGGATTTACAATTGAGGATTTCAAACTCACTGTTAAGGACTATGGTATATCATTGACCGAACCCCCTGTATCGGAAATGTGGTTCTTGCAGCTGCCGGTAAGAAACCTCGGTCATTACGGCGACTGGTTGAACGTTATCTGGGACGACAGGGTGGCGGTCAATCTGCTGGCTACCGATCCGTATACCAACGCCTGTTCGGAAGAATGTGAAGGATACCGTATTCTCCAGGCAGGAGTGGATGTAAGAGTCAGGCTCAGGGAAACAGGAGCCGCCCTGATCACATGCCCCACAGGCAGACTGATGGATATTATTGCCGGTGTTGAAGAAGATTATAATCTGCCTCATGGTGTTGAAAGCCGAAGGAACAAGCTATACAATGCATCCTACTACTGGACAGCCGATATTACTCCGGTAAATGTTGATGAGCATATAAAATACGCCAGGCAGGCAGGATTCCGTGCAATGCTTATCTATTATCCGGCTTTCCTCAAAAGCAACGGATACAGGCTCCTTGGAAACTATGATGATTGGAGGCCCGAATACCCCAACGGCAAAAAGGATCTGACAGACATGTTAAGAAAAATAAAAGATGCAGGTATTGCTCCTGGTCTGCATTTCCTTCATTCCCACATAGGAAGAGACAGCAGATATGTTACTCCCATACCCGATCACAGGCTCAACCTTCTCAGGATTTTCACACTTGCCGAACCATTGGGCAGAAGCGATACTGTAATTTATGTCGAACAAAATCCTGCAAATTCTACAATGGCTGACAATTGCCGTGTTTTGAAAATAGGGACCGAACTGATTGCATACAAAGGTTATACAACCGAAAGACCCTATAAGTTTACAGGTTGCACAAGGGGAATTGATGAGACAATAATTAATTCGCAGCCGGCAGGATTTATGTTTGGCTTACTTGATGTCAGCGAGTTTGGTGCCACCAGTGTGTATATCGATCAGAACTCGGATCTGCAGGACGAGATTGCAGAAAAAATAGCGGATATCTACAGCGCCGGATTTGAATTTGCCTATTTCGACGGTTCAGAAGGAGTTAATCCGCCATTCTGGCATCACGTATCCAATGCCCAGTGGAGGATATTCAGCAGATTGAAACCCGGGCCGTTGTTCGCTGAGGGGGCAGCCAAAACACATTTCAGCTGGCACATGCTCACCGGCGGAAATGCATTCGATATATTCAGTCCTGAAGTTTTAAAGAAGGAAACGCGAAAACATCCGTTCAGTGAGGCGCCCAGAATGAAGAATAATTTCACGAGGCTCAATTTCGGCTGGCTGGGATACTGGGTCCCTGATTCAACAACAATAGGTACCCAGCCCGACATGCTCGAGTATGTCACGAGTAGAGCAGCCGCCTGGGATTGTCCTGTTGCGCTTCATGCAAACCCGGAATTGTTTTCCCGCCATGCAAGAACTGCCGATAACCTTGAGGTGCTAAGAAGATGGGAAGAGGTAAGGGCCCTCAACTGGCTTACTGAAGATCAGAAAAAGATGCTTCAGAATGGGGAACAGGAACATATACTGCTTTTAAACGAGAACAAGGAATTTGAACTGGTACCATACGACCAGATTGCAGATGTTGCAGGAGGCAGTAAGGAAATCCGCGCTTTCATTTTCACCCGGAATAATGAATCATATGTAGTTTACTGGCATATCTCCGGAAGCAGGAAATTAATTCTTCCTGTTCATGACTATGATTTTACACTAATGAAAGATCCGGGACAGGAGATACAGACTGAAGTATTCAGTGATGGTTCCAATTCCATTGTTCCGGCAGGAGATCGCAGGTATATTAAAACCGGCAAGCTGACAAAAGAACAGCTTATTGATGCTTTCAGGAAAGCCAGAATAATCGATTCCGGTCAATCTTAAGGGACTATTCCTCCATTGTCGGTGATTAATGATCTGACCTTATTTATATCGACTTCCAACGGACTAAGATTCAATTTGCTGGCCAGAGCTGCTGCTGCCCCTGCCGCCTGCCCCATTCCCATACATGAAGCCTGCACCCTGAGAGCTGAGTTGGCCAGACGGTCACTGCTTATGCAACGGCCGGCCACCATAAGATTCCGGCTTTGCCTGGGAATTAAAGCTCTTAAAGGAATTTGAGCTACAA
>CAYPKL010000465.1:0-6433 GCA_964411285.1 uncultured Rikenellaceae bacterium | reverse complement strand
ACCACCGGACGGGATACATCTACCCAGATTTTTACAAATGAACTTTTACCTTCTTTCTTTCCTGAAATCTCAACGTACCCTTCCTTCAGTTTTAGTTCCTGACGAAATTCTGCTCCTTCAAACGGATTGGGTGACAACTTGACCCGTACCCTGCCAAATTTTGGAAAAACATTGTTTTCATCAAAAGCACCACTTCGGGAAAGGTAAAACAAAATATCGCCATTTTCGACCCACACATTCAGTCCAATATCGCCACCGCCGCAAGGCATCGATTCGGAAGAGTTCTGGCTTTGGGTGGTCCAAACCACATTGTATTCTGTCAAATCCGGCTGTTGGCTGAACGCAGGATTAATGCACGAAAAAATCAACACAACAGACAAAAAGCAATTTGGTTTATTCAGTTTCATTTTTTTTATTTTTAAAAATTTCTGCTTTTTCCCAGAGTTGCTTCGTAAAACGATTTTGGAGCGTCATTCTGAATTCCTTTATAAATGTTCTGCTTCAGCATATGCTCTTTCCCTTTAAGCACAATCAGATAGCTTTGATCAGGAAGTGTTTTAAAAACAATCACATTTTTCTCCATAACCTTTTGGCTAACTTGTTTATTCTCGTCTCCCAAGTTCCTTATCACGACTTCGGAATTTGGCCATGGATTGACAATCCGACATTCGTTTCCTTTCAGGCTTTCAATATATATCCCAGGAATAGTGCCATCTTTTTGCATTTCAGATGAAACCAAAAATGCTCCTCTTGCCAATAATTTGAAGCTGGTTGCCCAACCATCAGGAATGGCGGGGAAGATTCTGATTTTCCCTTCGTTGCTTTGAAGTAGCATTTCGTTGACAGCAGCTCCGTAAATGCTCAGGGGTTCGAGTCCACATTGAATAAATGGTTTGGCAGGCAGCATGTTTGGGTAGTGAGCCCTTTCATCATAAATATAGTCTCGCTGAGTAGTAATGTCCGGACTTTGAACTGAATCCATAAAAAGGGAAAGATTGTACCAATGATCGATGTTGTAGAATAATCCCTGTGGAAAATGTTGAAGCCTGCGAATTCCGTTCTGCATCATCTTTAATACATCGTTGCCCATACCCAACCTCGCTGCAACGATTGGTTCCGGAGAAATAGCGTTTACTTTTGGTGAACGATGAGCAATCATAGTGGCCATTGCATTGTATTCGCGGTTATTTTTTTGATCGATACCCAGCAAGTTAGAGGGGAAAACGGAAGAAGTACTGGCACTCATGTGGCTTAACCAGGGTCCACGCTCTTCCACCTTTGGGAAAATTGATCCGTCTGGATACCAGGCATGTGCAATTACCTCTCCCTCATCAGGAACAGTTTGGTAAGGAATCGGCCAGAGGTGGTCAATAGTTTCTTGCCATTGTTTAATTTTCGCTTTATCTGTGCGAAGTATTCTGGCCGCATTGATACAATTCGTAAAGCTGGCAATGATTACATTCCGGTCGGTGATCGGATTCCGCAGATTGTTCGATCGCGGATTTTCGTAGGGTTGTGAAGGAAAAATGAAATATTCATTCTTCAGGCTGTCCCACTGAAGTTTCTGTACGTAAAACTCTGCCGCCTTTTTCATAAACGGATATGCTTTCTGCAAGAGAAATGCAGTGTCGCAGGTAAACTGGTAATAATCCCAGAAATATCCGGCAATCTGGCTTGCTGGCGTAAAGTTGTTGAGCATGTCGGCACGGTCCCAGAAAGTCATACTGCCATAAAAATCATGAGGTTCGCTCCAAAGGATGGCATTTTCTGCTCCTCGTTTTTTAGCATGCTCCTCTGCTTTGGGCATTAGCCTGAAATAAGTATTCAGGTATGGAAGCATCAGTTCGCAATCGTTTTGAGAACAAAGTCCCCAATATTGTTGCTGCGTATTCCAGTGATGCGGTGTTACCCAGTTTCGTACATCGTGGTTCCAGGTCCAGAGTCCACCATTGAAAACGACCGGATATTTTCCCCTGGAGGAACTCCCCATCAGGTAGCGCCGCAGGTAATAGATATTTTCGATGTAGTCGTTCTCCAAATGTACAAAAGACTGATTCCAGTAATTCTTCCACCAATTTTGATGAGCTTCTTTCTCCTTCTGTAACGTCTGGTTTTCGAAATCGTTCAATAACTGAACGGCTGACTGTGTGGTGGTTTCTGATTCGCTGGAAGTAACCATGGATACGATAACCGTGATATCGTGGTTTGGCTGTTTGCCTTTCGTTTCCAGTTCCAGGCGATTAGAACTGATTATTTCCGGAGCAGTTTCTTCACCCAAAATCCGGCAAACCACCGAAAAACGAAGTCCCTGAAAAGTTTCTTCCAAAACCAGATCATCTCCCAGAATTATGGAATTTGTATTGCCCAGGCCGCTTTGGGTATCTTTCGAGAAATAACCGTACCATCCGGGGAAAGCCCTGCTGCCCCACCGCTCGAGCGAAACACGTATTTTAGTTCCTTCTTTTAGCGGATTAATGCTGGATGCCTTAATCTGAAAACACCATACATTCTTATCGGGTGCAACCCAGGTATTTATCCGGCTTTCCATAACAGGGGTTTTGGCCTTCAGCACCACCTCTGCATTTTTCAACGATAAGCGACCATCGAAATCATTAAGGTATATCCATTCAAATCCTGGAGCGCCAAAGTCAATATTCAGACGCGCCCCTCCCCGCAAAGTCGACAAAGATTCCATACTAGCTTGGTCGAAAAGGTCGCTTTTATTGATTTGAACCTCCACTCCGTTGTTGGTGTTCCAAACCATACCACCCAGATCCCCGTTTCCGAGAGGAAACCCTTCAAATCCTTCGTAAGCAGGAATTTTATACACAATATCGTGTTTGGTGAGATAGTCCGGATCAACCAAAAACAGTGGATTCTGTCCAAATACGATTTCAGACATCGGAATTAAAAGTAGCAATAGCATCCACTTTTTTGAAATCTGCTGAATTGCTGAGCCGACCAACAGAAAAATGATTAATATCCGGAAATTGTAATTTCTCATCCGAGCAGATTTAATTTTTTATTAATGAACACCTGAACCATAGACTTTAGTCCCTTTTATATTTTCAACCCCTTCTGATGCAAATACCGGCTTATCTGGATATTCCTGATGGATATTTTGCAGGGATTTTTCAAACTGTTCCAAACCTGAATAGGCAAACACAAGTACTGCAAAATTCCACAAAAGTTTTTTCATTACACTGCTCGTTATTTTAAAAATTTATTTTGATTTTAACGGTATCTGAACATTATATGAATGCTCCAGGGTTTCATTTACCGCGCAAAGCAGGACGACCAGTTTGCCGTTTTCGAAGAAGAGTTGCGGTCGTTCCAAGGCTTCCAGCTTTTTGGTGGTACCATCGGCCCATTTAATATTCAAATCGGAAACCAGCGGATGTTTGGCTAATTTCCAATCCAGGCCATCGGGCGAATAAAATAGCACCAGGCTTCTGCCAGCATTGGTAAAAGCACCTTTCATATCTTTTACAATAGCATAGTAGCACTTTCCCTGATACCATACAAAGGGATCTTCTGCAGGAAAATCAACATTTTCAGCAGTAAAAATTGGTTCGTTTTGTTTCACGAATGGCCCTTCCGGATTTTTCGCAATGGCAGTTAAATGAACCACGGGGCCGCCAAAAGGCTGCGGTTTTTTACGGGCAACTGCTTTGTAAACCATAAGGAAACGACCGTCGGGCATCTGGGTCACTGATGGATTTGCAACCATTTGTGCATCGTGTGCCGTGGTATCCGGAGAAATATCAATAATTGGTTTGTCGAACCGTTTCCATGGACCATCCGGATTATCGGCTATAGCCACTCCGATGCGCTGGTGGTTCCGGTGCGTCCAGTTCAGTTGGGAGCCGGTAACTTTTCCATCGCCAAAATTACCAGTGTAGTACAAATAATATTTCTCATTGAAAAAATGTACGGTTGGATTGTGTGTAACCATTCCATCCCAGTAATCCGTTCCGCGAACAGGCAAAGCAATATCTTTAAATTCAAATGGTCCGAAGGGCGAATCGGAAATGGCATGTGCAACCTCTGAACTGGTTACCCAGGCTGACATTCCATACTTTCGTGGCCAGCGTGAATAAAAGAGATGGTATTTTTGGTCGAGGTGAGATTTGACCAGCGTTCCGCACCAGATGTAAGATGTATCGTTTATAAATTTTGCTGTTTGCGGAACTGGACGCAGCATCGATGCCAGATCCAGTTCTCCTGCCCGAACAACATGTTGTTTTTGTTGAAAAGAACAGGAGGTAAATAGCACTGCCAAAATAAATAAAAAATTAACCTTAATCATTTAATTCAATCGTATTAAGAGTTGATGTCTGAAAAGACCGATATACTCAGAGACCTAAATCTCCTTTCGTTTAAGATAATAAACAATTATGTATTCTTAAAATTAAAACATAATTGTTTCAGCCAGCACATAAAAAATTTGAAAAGCTGGCCTTTTCAGAACCAGCCTTTCGTACCTAACCAACCTAACCTCAAAGAAAACTACCAGCCTGGATTTTGTCCCAAGCCTGGATTTAAACTTAATTCAGTTTCAGGAATCGGCCACAAATAGTCACGGTTCTTATTGAATTTTGTTCTTATCAAAACACGGTAATCAGTTGATGGGTGTGGTACATAAGTAGTTTCATCATATACCGGATCACCATATTCGTCGAATTGAACAGGTTTATATCCGGCAGGGTCACCTAGAACGGGTCTTCCAAAGATTGGTCTTGTCAAAACCACCTCGGCGCGTTTCCTCCGGAGAAGGTCCTGCCACCGCAGGTTTTCGTTCCATAGTTCTACTTTGCGCTCATATCTGACAATCCTTCTCATTTCTTCCTGACTTAAGGCTGAAATAGCCGGCATTTTTACATCAGCACGTCCACGAACCAGATTAATTGCGCCTATACAATCGGCATCTATCTGATTTAGTTCAATCTTCGCCTCGGCAAAGGTTAACAAAACTTCGGCATAACGACACAGCATAAAGGGATTCTCGTACTGGGTCAGCTTTGCTACGTATTTGAAATCATAATATTTACGCACCATATAACCAGTAAATGATGTAAACTCTGTGGAGTTATAACTATCGAGGTTCTTTACAGTTGCTCCTGCAGAATTTAATGTTGTAGGTTTGTCTTTGCGAGTATCGTAAATATACCCATTCCACATATCTCCCGGTAGTACAAATGAATAGCGCATACGTGGATCACGGTTATTATAAGGATTTGCCTTGTCATATAGAGGCGACTTGCTGATATCCAAACCGTCTGTACAATGATAAGAGTCCAACATATTCTGGGTTGGAACAATTGTGGTGTAAACACCTTACACTGACCTGGCACTGGTATATTGAGCAAAAGGAGTAGCGTTATTTGCAGTAACCAGGTGACCCTGCGTGAATATTTGCTCTGTATTCGCAGTATTGTTGAGTACAGTCTCAGTAAATAAAGTAGCATAACTTGGCATCAGGCTGTATTTTTTTGAATCGATAACCGTTTTTGCAGCAGCAGCGGCAGTGGCTCAATCGTTGTTTTGCAGGGCTGCTCGTGCTTTGTATGACATGGCTGCACCCCAGGTAACACGCCCCAATGTTTTTACTGTCGAGCTCACCAATAACTCAGCTGACTTATCAAAGTCTGCATATATTTTCTGCAACACTTCTGCCCGTGCTGTACGTTTAACTGTTTTTCCTTCAGCCACAGATGTAATAGGTTTATCCAGATAAA
This sequence comes from uncultured Rikenellaceae bacterium, assembly GCA_964411285.1. Lineage (GTDB taxonomy): Bacteria > Bacteroidota > Bacteroidia > Bacteroidales > VadinHA17 > LD21. The sequence continues at coordinate 695 of CAYPKL010000465.1, read as the reverse complement.
CCACATCTCCAAACTGATTGATCAGCCGTAAGTAATAGTAAGCACGAAGGAAGTAAATTTCGCCCTGGAACTGTTTTATTTTGTCGGCAGTCAATTTGTCCTTATTCGCTTCAATCTTTTGAAGCATTAAGTTACAGCGGCCAATTCCCTGATAAATAGAAAGCCAAATGGATCTAAAATATCCATCCTTATAATCCAGAGTGGACATCATGTAATTTTGCGCGAAACCACCATCGCGGATAAACACAATATCTGATAATGCATCCCAGCTGAATTCAGAAGTCAAATAGAAGAAGTTTGTTTATTTGAATCCTTCAAAAACGCCTAGACCGAAAAGCGCGAAATCATATTTCACCGGATCGGCAGGATCAAACTCCCTTAAAACTTCAGTTAATTCTTCAACAGCTTTCCAGTCGTTCATCTTTCTTGTCAGCAATCCAAGTTTTCTGGCAGTGTTGCCTGTATGAATATCGAGAGGTATATAAAGTTGTGAAGGATTAATTTTATGCCATAGTCCGAAATCGACACCCCTTTTATCATTTCTTACCATCCATCTCAGGAACATGTTTATACGTTTGCCTGCTGCACCACCATGCACATCAGCAAAATGCTTTTCGGTTCTTCTTTCATGGTTTTCGGCAAAAAAACACTGCCGCAGGTATGAAATTCCGTCCCTTAAGCTGCCATTATTTTTC
>CAYPKL010000464.1:0-12290 GCA_964411285.1 uncultured Rikenellaceae bacterium | reverse complement strand
AGAATATATCAGCCAGGTAACTGTTGATTCAAGCCGTAAATTAAAAGGTACTGTTATCAGCTCTTATGCTTCTCCCGATGGAGAATTGGACCTGAACGAAAAACTTTCAGGTAAAAGAGGTACTTCAGCTGATAAATATATAAAGAAAGAATTCAAAAAAATCGAAGCCGCTAATGCAGACGGTTTCTTCTCATCATTAACCACACCCGAAGACTGGGATGGTTTCAGGACCGAAGTTCAGAATTCAGCTATACAGGATAAGGATCTTATCCTTCGCGTACTTTCGATGTATTCAGATCCCGTAGTTCGTGAAAAAGAGATTAAGAATATGTCCTCAGCATATGAAGCACTTAAAATGGACATCCTTCCAAAACTGAGAAGATCAAAGATGACCGTTAATGTTGATCTAATAGGACGCAGCGATGAAGAGATCCTTGCACAGATAAAATCTGATCCTAAAGTTCTTGGTATTGAGGAATTGCTTTATGCCGGAACACTCACCAAAGATGCCGATGAGAAACTTTCATTCTACAAAATAGCTGCTGATAATTTCCCCAAATGTATCCGTGCTCATAATAACGTTGGATATACATTACTGGGATTAGGAAAAGCAGATGAAGCTCTTTCTTCTTTCGAAAAAGCAAAAGCTATTGAAAACAACGACGTGGTAAAGAACAATACAGGATTTGCTTATCTTCTTAAAGGTGATAATGCAAAAGCAGAAGAACTGTTCAACTCGATGACAGCAGCTACTCCTGAGTCAAAATGGGGCCTTGGCGTGATTGCAATTACAAAGGGCGAATACGACAAAGCTGTTAACTACTTTGGAACTGAAGACTGCTACAACAATGCTCTTGCACTTGTTCTCAAAGGTGATGTAAATAAAGCCAAAACAATGCTCGACGGCATGAAAGAAATGTGCAAATGCGGCAAGCCGTCATATCTGAAGGCAATTGTTGGCGCACGCCTCGACAATAAAACTTATATGCTTGATGGTCTTAAGGAAGCTATCGGTTTCAAACCTGAAATGAAAGCTGCTGCAAAAACAGATATGGAATTTGCAAAATACTTTGCTGACGATGCTTTTAAAGCTCTGGTGCAGTAATAATAATATTTATTTGTTTGTGTTAAGGGCGTTAATTCAACGCCCTTATTTTTTGCTCCTGTTCAGCTCCCACAGCACAATTCCTACGCTAACAGCAATATTAAAGGAGTGCTTTGTTCCGAATTGGGGTATTTCAATACAATTATCGCATCGATTCAAAATTTTCTGATCAACCCCATTAACCTCATGCCCGAATATAAGAGCATATTTTTGTCCGGGTTCAGTTTTTACATTCCGCAGGGTTACTGAACCTTCAGCCTGTTCAACAGCAAAAATCATATACCCTTCTGCTTTTAACAAATCAACAGCATCTTCTGTAGTACCATAATAACTCCAGTTAACAGTCTCTGTTGCCCCCAGTGCAGTTTTCTGAATATCTCTGTGGGGCGGTTTGGCAGTTATTCCGCACAAGCAGATTTTTTTTATTCCGAATGCATCAGCAGTCCTGAAAATGGAACCTATATTGTTGTGACTTCGAACATTATCAAGCACAATTACGAAAGGCGATTTTTCTGAGTTTCTGAACTGGTCAGGTGTCATTCTCCCAAGTTCATTATTTAGAAGCTTACGCATCCTTTTTTATGCGAAAATAACCAAAATATCCAATAATTTTTCTAAATTTCCCTCAATGAAACCAGTGATTAATAACAGGTTAATTTAATTTGTGACAGTATGAATATTCATGAGTACCAGGGGAAATCATTGCTTAGCGCATATAATGTCAATATCCAGGAAGGATTTATTGCAGAAACTCCTGACCAGGCAGTAATGGTTGCAAATCAACTTCAGGAAAAATTCGGTTCCAGGTATTTTGTAATTAAAGCCCAGGTCCATGCAGGTGGCAGGGGCAAGGGGGGTGGTATAAAACTGGCAAAGTCGGTCGAAGAAGTTGCCACTATTACCGGTCAGATGCTTGGCATGACCTTAGTAACTCCACAGACCGGACCGGCCGGGAAAAAGGTGAAGAAGGTACTGATTGCCAGGGATGTTTATTACAAAGGTGAGACAGAAGTTGAGGAGTTTTACATAAGCATACTTTTGAACAGAAAAACAGGAAGATACGTATTAATGTATTCCACTGAAGGAGGAATGGATATAGAGCAGGTAGCTGAAAAAACACCGGAACTTATCTTTACCGAAGAGATATCACCCTTAACAGGACTTCAATCATTCCAGACCAGAAATATTGCCTTTAAACTTGGTTTACGGGGCACTCCCATGAGAAATATGCAGCTCTTTTTGAATGGTATTTATGATACATTCATTGGTTGTGATGCTCAGCTTCTTGAAATTAATCCGGTTTTAAAGACCAGCGACGAAAAGATCCTTGCTGTTGATTGTAAAATGATAATTGATGATAATTCACTTTTCAGACACCCTGACCTTTCAGGAATGAGGGATCTTAACGAGGAGGATCCCATTGAGGTTAAAGCCGGGGAATATGGTCTGAATTATGTTAAGCTCGATGGGAACGTCGGGTGTATGGTAAATGGTGCAGGTCTGGCTATGGCAACTATGGATATAATTAAACTTTCGGGTGGATCTCCGGCAAACTTCCTGGATGTAGGCGGAGGAGCAAATACTGCAACAGTTGAGGCCGGTTTCAGAATTATTCTGAAGGATCCCGCTGTAAAAGCTATTCTGATTAATATTTTTGGTGGTATTGTCAGATGCGACAGGGTTGCAACCGGAGTTGTGGAAGCGTATAAGTCAATTGGAGAAATCGGAATTCCGGTTGTAGTAAGGCTTCAGGGGACAAATGCTCAGGAGGCTAAAGAAATTATCGATGCCTCAGGTCTGTCGGTGATCTCCGCATTATCCTTTGGAGATGCTGCTGCCGCTGTAGGCAGAGTCCTTGCAGCCAGTTCCGGTTAGAATGATTCGTTTAGTTTTAACGGTATATTTTACCTTTTGTGCGATCCGTCACAATACGGTTTACATCCCGATCGTCCGCACCGGCATAGATATATTTCAGAAATGTTTTCTGTAATATCCTTTTTAATATCGCGCAGCAGTATTTTTCCTTTTATCTTCAAAGGACCTCCGTCAATAACCTCAACTATTGCTACATTTGCCTCATTATCAATCTTTTCCATATTATTTATTTATCTTCAAAACCAATTTTCCTGTGTGTCCCGTCACAAAATGGAAAATGATTGGTTCCACCACATCTGCAAACCGATATTATACCATCTTTGACTTTTTTGGTGTTACCGCTATAAAGAAAATTAAAATCACCCTTAATAACAACAGGCCCGTCGGCCATAATCTTAACTGATAAAGGTCTTTGATCAGCCTTGGTTTCATCTGAGTCTATCAACTCAGGTCTTCTGAATATCACATGATTGGTCTGGTCACTCCCTATATTCTTATTTTTTTCTTCATCATTCCACTTCCAGGTAAGAGCTTCCGTGGGGCACATATTAACAACTTCAATTATTCTTTCTGTCGAAGATCCATTCATATCCACCCATGGTCTCCTTCCCGGATCAAAGACCTCAATCAGCTCACGATAGCAATATGATGCATGAACACATGCTGCAGGTTTCCAGTAAACTGTAATTTCATCGTTTTTATATTTTCTTCCCCCTGAAAACTGATTATTTTCCCGTTCCATCATTACTCATTATTTGTTTGCAATTTAGCACTTTTTATATGATAATTTGTGAACCAAATGAAGACAAGTATTCTGGCGAATCTTTATATTTGTGTCATAATCAATGTTGAAAGTTAATTAGACTTTTTCAATCACCAATGGTTAATCATGACTGAATTGAACCGGCATATTAAAAGAAAAGAAATCTCCGGATTATTTTTCTTTTTTGTCAGCTTAACCATCTTTTTATTACACACGGAAAATGCATTCGGTGCGGGTTTTAACTTTCAGCCACTCATGGTTCAACCCTCTGCTTCCATATTATTAAGTTCTGTTCTACCTTATTTTATAGTACTGTTGGTCGCCATATTTGTGGTTTGTATAATGATTATCATTTTCTCAGCAAAGCTCAGAAAAACTAACAGGGAACTTGCAGAAAGAAACAAGCAGATTGAGGGTATTAATGAGCGTCTTCAGAAAACAAATCTTGAACTTAATACTCAGAAAGAAGCCATAAAACGAGAATACACTTATTCGGAAATGTTTTACAGGATGCTGGTCACATCGGCCAATGACGGGATTTCGTTTTATGACAGGAACTGGAATCTTAAATTTACAAATCCGGCCTTTTATTCAATGATTGGTTATACTAAAGAGGAGTATGACATCATCGGAGCAACAAATCTTATTCATAAAGACGATCACGAATATGAAAAAAGCAGGATTTCTGCTCTTAATACAAAGGGTTTTTTTGAATCTGAACTTCGCCTTAAACATAAGGATGGTCATTACGTAAATCTGTCTACAAGGTCGGTTACAGTGAAAAATGATGAAGGCGAAATTATTGGCGCTCTTACAATTTCCCGTGATATTACTGCACTTAAGAAAGTTCATGAGGAACTTATAAAAGCTAATATTGAGGCTGAAGCCAGTAATCGCCTGAAATCAAGTTTCCTTGCAAATATTTCGCATGAGATAAGAACCCCGCTTAACAGCGTTGTAGGTTTTGCTAACCTTCTGCTATCAAATGATTTAGCTAATGATGTAAAAGAAGAATATATTGAGCATATTAATCATAACAGTGAAAAACTGCTTCAGATTATTGGTGATATCATTGATCTTTCGAGACTGGAGAGTGCTCAGATAGAGATTACATACGAAGAAGCATCGGTTAATGCAATTATTAATGAGATAGTTGAGGATGCCAGGAAAGTTATTAAACGTAATGAGAAGTCAATTATAATTAATATTAAAAACCTGCTTGAGATTGACAGTGATCTGGTTTTTACGGACAGGATCTGGCTAAAGAGGGTTTTAAATCATCTGATGGATAATGCTGTGAAATTTACACTGGAAGGATACATCCAGCTGACTTACGGCAAGGAAAATGAAAACCTGGTATTCAGGATCAGAGATACAGGGATCGGTATAAATAAAGAAAATCTGAATCACATTTTTGAAGAATTCCGGCAGGAAATAGACGGGCATCATCGTCCTTTTGAAGGTCTTGGCGTAGGACTTACTCTGGCTAAGGAGGTTATTGAAAGGATGGGCGGCAGAATCTATGTTCAGTCAGAAAAAGGAGTTGGTTCCGAATTTAGTTTTTCTCTGCCCTACAGGCCGGCAGGAGGAAGTACCAGAATAAAATCGAAGCTAATTTCACAGGATCATTTGAGTTTGAAGGTGAACTGGAGTGGCAGAAAATGCCTCCTTGTCGATGACAACAAAGATATATTACTCTATCTTGAAAGGGTTCTGGCAGATACCGGAATTCAGTCTTTTACTGCCCGGTCGGGATTTGAAGCAATCGAAATAGTTAAGAAAGTACCTGACATTGATGTTGTTCTGCTGGATATGCAAATGCCTGAAATGAATGGCATTGAGGCTACTAAAGAAATCAGGAAAATCCGCAACGAAATTCCGATAATTGCACAGACTGCTTTCATCTTTGAAGATGATAAGGATATCATTCTTGAAGCCGGATGCGATGCCTGCCTGATTAAGCCTATCAGGAAGGAGCATCTCCTTACTGTAATGTCGGGATTCATAAAACCGGCGTAGCTGTTAATTTTTCCTTTTGCTGATATAAATGACGAACAATCATTTTGCGGATATTATATTGCCTCTTGCTGTAAAAGGGGTATTTACTTACAAAATTCCAGATGACTTTGCCGGAAAAGTTACACCTGGTAACAGAGTTCTCGTTCAGTTCGGCAATAAGAAACTCTATACAGGAATTGTAAGCAGACTGCATAACGAAGCTCCCGCTATTGAGAATATCCGGACTGTAATGAAGGTTCTTGATGATCTGCCGACAGCAGATGAACCCCAGCTTAAATTCTGGTCGTGGATTTCGGAATATTATATGTGTACCAAGGGAGAGGTAATGAAAGCCGCATTACCTTCAATCCTCTGCCTTGAAGGTGAAACAACAGCGCCTGTAATTGAAAAATATAGACCAAGAGAGGAGACTTTTATTCAATTGGCTTCGGATCTTACTGATAACGAATTGAATGTGATCCTTGATAAACTTGTAAAAGCTCCAAAGCAGTATGATCTTCTCACGGCTTTTCTAAGGATAAGTGATTATTGCGAAGGGACAATATCAAGACCCGTCAGAAAATCAAATCTTATAAAGGAATCCAATTCTGCTCAGGGAGCTCTTGAAGCACTTGTCAAAAAAAAAATATTAGTACTGTTGGCCCTCGAAACAGACCGGTTATATAATGCAGAAATTCACGAAGAACCTCTTAAGAATCTGAGCTATGCCCAGACAAATGCAATAGGTGAGATTAAGAATTATTTCAATGAAAAGGGAATAGTATTACTTCACGGAGTCACTTCAAGCGGTAAGACTGAATTATATATTCACCTTATAGCAGAGCAGTTAAAACTTGGTAAACAGGTGCTTTACCTCCTGCCGGAAATTGCATTGACAACTCAGATAATCAGCCGGCTGCGTAAGCACTTCGGATGGGTCACTGGTGTATACCATTCTCGCTTCAGCGAAGCGGAAAAAGTTGAGATCCGCAGAAAAATTGCTTCAAGGGAGAAAGGTAATGGTTACAGACTGATAATCGGAGTAAGATCGGCACTGTTTTTACCATTTAATGACCTTGGTTTAGTAATAGTCGACGAAGAGCAGGATGGATCATATAAACAACATGACCCTGCGCCAAGATATCACGCTCGCGACTCAGCGATAGTACTGGCAGGAATTCATAATGCAAAAACACTTCTTGGATCAGCTTCACCCTCAGTTGAGAGTTACAATAATTCATTAAACGGGAAATACGGTCTTGTAGAGTTAAAAGAAAGATACGGATCCATTAATATGCCGGAAATAATCCTGGCAAATACACGCGAGGCTTATAGAAAGAAACTAATGGTTTCCCATTTTACACCACAGCTGCTTGAAGCTATTGATGAAGCTTTGCGAAACAATGAGCAGGTCATTCTTTTTCAAAACCGGAGAGGCTTTTCACCTTATATTGAATGTCCGGAATGCGGCTGGATACCAAAATGTGTACAATGTGCTGTCAATCTTACTTATCATAAGGGAATAAACAAGATGATCTGCCATTATTGCGGGTATTCAACCACAATCCCTTCACAATGCGGTAATTGCCATTCTCCCGGACTTAAAACAAAAGGTTTTGGCACTGAGAAAATTGAAGATGAAATTAAAATAGTTTTTCCATCCGCCAGGGTAGCCAGACTGGATCAGGATTCAACTAAAGGAAAGAATTCATTTAACAGGATAATTGAAGCATTTGAGGAGAAACGTACTGATATATTGATCGGAACGCAGATGATCTCAAAAGGCCTTGATTTTGAAAACCTTACTGTTGTCGGAGTGCTTAATGCCGATAATCTTCTTAATTTTCCTGATTTCAGGGCTCACGAAAGGAGTTTTCAACTCATGGAACAGGTCAGCGGAAGAGCAGGACGACGGCAAAAACAAGGAAGGGTTGTTATACAAACATCAGATCCCGGGAATATTATAATCAGGCTGGTTATTAATCACGATTTTCAGAATCTTTTCAGGCTTCAGCTGGAAGAAAGAAAAGCATTCAATTACCCACCCTTCTGCAGAATAATAAAAATAAACATTAAACACAGGGACAGAAGTGTTCTTAACAATTTTTCCGCTATCCTTGGCGGCTATCTGAAATCAGTTTTTGGCAAAAAAGTGCTGGGACCTGAATCTCCTCTTATTTCTCAGATACAACTCTGGTATATTAAAACCATTTTAATTAAACTGGAAAAGGAAAAATCAATTTCCGGCGCCAAACATATGATAACAGAAGCCATTGAAAGGCTGGAAAAGGAGAAAGGAGCTTCGGGACTGAGGATAGCTGTTGATGTGGATCCATATTAGAAGGCAACGGGCACAAGGTTCCAGGCAAAAGGTAAAATAAAAGGCAAATAAATACTCACTTTTACACTCGTTAAAAGATGCTAAATTTGAATAATATAAATAAGAAATGAAGATAGAGGTATCAAATGGTGAGATTATTGACAAGCTTACCATAATCCAGATTAAGCTTGAAAGGATCAGTGATAAGGCTAAACTTAAAAACCTTCAGAAAGAGTATTCCATCCTGGAAGAGGCTTCGGCTTCAATTATGACTCCGACTGATCGACTGTATGCGGCTCTATATAATGTTAATTGCGATTTATGGGATATTGAAGACAGGATACGGGACCTTGAAAGGAAAAAAGACTTTGGCGAGGCTTTTATTTCAACTGCCCGTTCGGTGTACTTCAATAATGATAAGCGATCAGAGCTTAAAAGGGAAATAAATATAAAGACCTCATCGGGTTTGATCGAGGAAAAATCGTACGAAAAATACTGAAATGCGTCTCCTTGTATTACGAACCTCTGCTATGGGCGATGTTGCTCTTGTAACTCCCGTAATAAAGGGATTTGAAGAACAATATAAAGATGATCAGATACTGCTTGTTACAAGGAAGGCTTTCGGAACATTTTTCAGATCAACAGGGAATTTGCAGCTATTCTTTCCTGATTTCAGGGGCAGTCACAAGGGATTTAGGGGACTTTTCAGGCTTTACAGAGATATTAAAAAAGAAGGGAAAATCGATTGTGTTATAGATCTTCACAATGTTATAAGAACAAAAATCTTAAGGTTTCTTTTTAGAATCACCGGAACAAAAGTCAGGGTGATTGATAAGGGAAGGAAGGAGAAAAGATCTTTAATAAGGGGGAAGAGGGTGGGGCAGCTCAGACACTCGGTGGAGCGTTATGCTGAAGTATTTGAAAGGGCAGGATATAGAATTGTATTGCCATCGGGCCCATGGATTGTTCCCACCGGTAGAGCCGTGATTAATTCTGTGAAAATTACGGGTATTTCCGGCGGCCTGAATGTCGGCGTTGCTCCTTTTGCCAGGCACAATCTTAAAATGTGGCCTGAAGATTATATGGTAGCGCTCCTTAAGCTGATCATTGAAAAACATGATGCAAGGTTCTGGCTTTTTGGAGGGATTGATGAGGTTGAGAAGTTGTCGTCATTTCAGGGAAAGGTTCCCGGATCTTTTCTGACAACCGGGAAACTGAATCTTGATGAGGAACTTGCTCTGATGACAAGGCTGAGTTTCATGATTTCGATGGATTCCTCAAATATGCACATGGCCGCGATTACAGGAACAAAAGTAGTATCTATATGGGGTGGAACTGATCCTGTAACTGGTTTTGGAGCCTGGATGCAGCCTCCCGCCCATTTCATAAGTATTCCGGTTGATCAGCTTTCCTGCCGTCCCTGCACTGTTTATGGTAGGGGTAAATGCAGAAGGGGTGATCATGCCTGTATGAAATGGCTGACTCCGGAGTTGGTGTATCAGAAACTCCTATTATTGAGAATATTCTGATATTGTTATATTAAAATTTAAGAATATTATTAAATAAGAATATTATTAAATAAGAATATTAAAAAATAGTAATATTCTATTCTTTGTATATATAAAAAATAAATATTAGAAAATGATTAAACTTCCGGTTAGAAAAAGGAATATCTATATAGTTACCTGGCTTTCAGCTATCCTGTTTATCCTTTTTTCAGGTTGCACCAGGCTTCAGGAAATAGATTCTGAGTATGATCCGGCTGACATGGTAAATCCACTCATGGGCACCGACTCTGAATTCAGATTGTCCGCCGGGAATACATATCCTGCAATCGCACTTCCATGGGGCATGAACTTCTGGACCCCCCAGACCCGTAATATGAACGACGGATGGATTTATGCTTATGACGATTATAAAATTCAGGGAATTAAGCAAACCCACCAGCCCAGCCCCTGGATAAATGATTATGCTTCGTTTTCATTCATGGCTTATACAGGAAAGGTCAGATTCAGGGGTGAAGAACGCGCTTCTTGGTTTTCTCATAAGTCTGAAATTGTAAAACCGTATTACTACAGTGTCTATCTTGCTGATTATGATGTTACAGCAGAGTTGACTCCCTCCGAAAGAGCTGCTATTTTACGATTTACTTTTCCTGAAAGTGATTCGTCATATATTATTCTCGATGCATTCGACAAGGGATCGATGGTCAGGATTATTCCTTCAGAACGAAAAGTGATAGGTTATTGCAGGAACAACCATGGCGGAGTTCCTTCCAATTTTCACAACTATTTTGTAGCCGTATTTGACAGGGATTTTACTTCAACACATACCTGGAACGGAGAAATACTAAATCAGGATGATTTTGAAGAAGAAAGCGAACATGTGGGTGCAATACTTAGATTTAAGACCTTAAAAGGGGATAAAATTAATGTCCGTGTTTCTTCTTCATTTATAAGCGGGGAACAGGCAATGCTGAATCTTACCAGGGAATTGGGTGATAATGACTTTGAATCACTATGCAAAGAGGCGAAACAAACCTGGAATAAAGAACTGAACCGCATAAAAATTGAAGGTGGTACCTCCGACCAGCAAAGAACATTCTATTCATGCCTTTACCGGACACTCCTGTTCCCGCGAAAATTCTATGAAATAAATGAAAAGGATGAAATTATACACTACAGCCCCTATAATGGTGAAGTTCTTCCGGGTTACATGTTCACTGACAACGGTTTCTGGGATACATTCCGCTCCCTTTTCCCGTTTCTGACACTTATGTACCCCGACCTGAACAGCCAGATAATGGAAGGTCTTGCCAATACCTTTAAAGAAAGCGGCTGGCTGCCTGAATGGGCAAGCCCAGGTCACCGCGATTGCATGATAGGCTCTAACTCTGCATCTTTGATTGCAGATTCATATCTGAAAGGGATAAGGGGATACGATATAGAAACCCTTTACAAGGCGATCCTTAAAAATACTGATAGCGTGGGACCTGTAAATTCTGTCGGAAGGTTCGGCGCAAATTATTACAACGACCTGGGGTACGTTCCATATAATGTTGGCATAAATGAAAATGTTGCCCGAACACTGGAATATGCTTATGCGGATTTTTGTATTTCGCGTCTTGCTGAGTCATTAAACCGGCCAAAAGAAGAGATTGATAAGTTTAAGCGCAGGGCAATGAACTATAAAAATGTGTTCGATCCCGGAAGAAAACTTATGCGTGGTAAAAATCTCGATGGTTCATTTCAATCGCCGTTCAGTCCTTATAAATGGGGTGATGCTTTTACAGAGGGAAACAGCTGGCACTATTCATGGAGCGTCTTTCAGGATATTCCCGGTCTTGTAAACCTGATGGGAGGGAGGGATTACTTTGTTGCCAAGCTTGATTCAGTTTTTGAAGTTCCTCCGGTATTTGATTATTCCTATTATGGTTTTATTATTCATGAAATTAGGGAGATGCAAATAATGAACATGGGCAATTATGCTCATGGCAACCAGCCGGTTCAGCATATGATTTATCTATATAACTATGCAGGAAAGCCATGGAAAACCCAGTACCATGTGCGGGATGTTATGGATAAGCTTTATAATTACCTTCCCGACGGATACTGTGGTGATGAGGATAATGGTCAGACATCGGCATGGTATGTTTTTTCAGCTCTTGGATTTTACCCTGTAACTCCGGGAACTGATGAATATGTTTTCGGTTCACCATTGTTCAAAAGGGCTACTTTACAATTTGAGAATGGCAGGAAGATTGTAATTGAGGCGCCTGATAATGACAAAGGAAACGTCTTTATAGGGAATATCGGGCTTAATGGTAAGGATTTGGAAAGGAATTATATCAAACATAGCGAGTTACAAAAGGGAGGTAAGCTTTATTTTAAGATGCAGCATGAACCCGACTATAAAAGAGGTATTTCTGATGATGCGGTCCCATTTTCAATGAGTAGCAACGATCAGTAAGCCTTTCTTTTTGCCGCAGAGCACAAGGATTTACGAAGTTTAATTATTTTCCCGGGCGACTAACGATGCTAAATCTTCAGCCTGATGTTAATCCTTGCAAGCAGTGCGGTAAGCCCTACCATAAGGAGTGCCCATACTAAAGATCCCGCTACCACTACAGCCGGTTCTGTAGAATTCTTATAAAAGAACACCGGAATACCAGTTATCCAGAAAAGGTGATAAAGAATATCGGGAGCAAGATATGTTGTAAGGGAATTTTC